>JBOGDG010000023.1:0-14163 GCA_050701655.1 Micromonosporaceae bacterium | reverse complement strand
GTCTTCGGGGAGGAAGCGCCGTACTTGCGGTATTTGGGGCTGCAGACCGCGGCGTACACGTTCCGCGACCCCGAGATCCACCGGCAGCTCGGCGACGCCTTCTGGTTGACCGACAGCGCCCAGCGCATGATGGGGCTGTACGGCCTGCGCGACGGGCGGGTGGCGACGTTCACGGTCCACCGCACCGACGATCCGGCGCTCCCGGCGGACCCACGGGCGACGGTACGGGAGACGTACAAGTCACTGGGTTGGCTGGTCCCCCGGGCGCTGGAGCACTGCCCGGAGCCGGACCAGATCTACTACGACCAGGTCGCGCAGATCGAGATCCCGAGCTGGAGCCGGGGACGCGTCGTGCTGATCGGCGACGCCTGCCAGGCGGTCTCCCTGCTCGCCGGGCAGGGCGCGTCGCTCGCCATCGCCGGGGCGTATGTGCTGGCCGCGCAGCTCGCGTACGCCGACACCGTCGGGGACGCGCTGGCGAGCTACCAGCGGGTGTGGCAGCCGGTGGTGATCGACAAGCAACAAACTGGCCGTAGCGGCATCGAGTGGTTCCTGCCGTCGACCCGGTCCCGGATCCGACTCCGCCGGATCATGCTGAAGCTGGCCGCCATACCCGGCCTGGACCGGTACGTCGGCGGCGCGATTGTGGGCAAGGTCAAGCTCTCCATAGACGAGCTCGCCGCCGGCCGCCAGGCGCTGCGGGAAGCCACCTCCCCACAGCCCAGCAGCTGAGCCGCCCCGGAGCACTGATGAGCATCCAGCCCGCAGGGCTCCTGGCGATCGGTGGTGCGACCGTCTAGGCTCCTCGCCCGTGAGCGAGCGGCGGCTTTGCACACACCACATGGGGACGGAGGCGCGGGGTGAATTACGTAGTCGGCATCGACTATGGAACATCCAACACGGCAGCGGTGCTGCGATGGCCGGACGGCCGAGTACGCCCGCTGCTGTTCGATGGCTCGCCGCAGTTGCCGTCGGCGGTGTACCTCGAGCCCACCGGCCGGATTCTGGTCGGTCGCGACGCCGAGCGTCAGGCCCGCCTGGAACCGACCCGGTGCGAGCCGAATCCCAAGCGCCGTATCGACGACGGCGTCGTGTTGCTGGCCGACACGGATCTACCGGTGACCGACGTGATCGGCATGACGCTGCGGCGGGTCGCCGAGGAGGCGGCGCGGACAGCCGGACAGCAGCCGACCGCGGTGACGATCACGTATCCCACGGTGTGGGGCGCAGCGCGGCGCAGCGTGCTGCTGGAGGCTGCCGCGAAGGCGGCGCGCCAGCGCCGACCCTGGTCCCGGAGCCCGTGGCGGCGTCCGCTTACTTCGCCACGGTGCTCGGGCACCGGCTGGTGCCGGGTCAGACCGTGGTCGTGTACGACTTGGGCGCGGGCACGTTCGACGTCAGCGTGGTGCGGCGTACCCCCGATGGTCACGAGGTGGTGGCCGTCGATGGCATGCCAGACTTCGGCGGCCTGGATCTGGACGCGATCGTGGTGCAGCGCGCCGGTGCGGTCATCGCGCCGCACGCGCCACAGATATGGAGGCACTTGAGCGCCCCGAGCGACACCACCTCTTGGCGGGCGTTCCGCACGCTGTGGGATGACGCGCGAGGGGCGAAGGAGACGCTGTCGCGTGAAGCCAGCGCCGGCATGCACGTCTTACTCGCGGATCGGGACGTGCGGGTGACGCGGGAGGAGTTCGAAGCGGCCGCCACACCGCGACTGCAGCACACCGCCACATTGACGGCACGGGTGATGGAGCAGGCCAAGGTCGGCAACGACGCATTGGCGGGGCTTTTCCTGGTCGGCGGCTCGTCCCGGGTGCCGACAGTCGCGACGATCCTGCACCGAACGATCGGGGTCGCCCCCACGGTTCTTGAGCAACCCGAACTGGTCGTCGCCGAGGGCGCCCTACACGCCACCAGGCCGGCCACGATCGGGGCGCCAGCACCGGACGGCCCGCGACCCGTCACCAGCTATCTGCCGCCCACCTCGCCCGCGCCACTCGCACAACCGCCAGTCGCTGCCCCGGCACCACCCCCGCCCCCGCTGCCGGGCAAGCCGCCACGGTACGGCTCGGTCGCCCTCGCGTTTCTCGGCGCCACCTTTCCCGCGCTCATCGCTCTGATCCTGCTCTTCACCCCGGGCGACATTGAGACGATCTTGTTCGCGGTACTTCCGTTGGACGAGAACCCATCCCTCGCCTTGCTAGAGATACTGCTGGTGATCGCCGCCTGCGCGGGCGGCGCATCGGCAATACCGTCCCTGCTCCGGTGGCGCCCGCAGGATCACGTCACGGTGTTCCAGACGTCCCGGACATGGCTCGGCATGATTGCTGCCCTCTGCCTGGCGTTTGGATCGTTGGTGGCGACGGTCGGCCTTGCCGTGATGCGCGCCGCCGCTGACGACCCGCCGGATCCCCTTGACATGGGCGAGAACGTCTACTCCGTCAGCAAAATATTCGACAACGGGGTGGGCGTCGGGATCGCGTTCGTCGGCTTGATGTTGATGGGTTCGGGTCTGCTCGGGCTGTGGGGATACCGCACCTGGCGCTACCCACGCCTGGTGCTGGATGCCGCTGGCGTGCACCACGATCCGTCCTCGCAGCGCCGATTCAGCCTCCCCTGGGATCAGGTTCAGCACGTCGACGTACGGCAACCGCCCATCGGTCATCCAGAAGCGCTCACGGTATGGCCGAGGCTGGGCTCCGCGCTGCTGCGAGATCCCCACGTCGCCCCGATGTGGGCGCCTGATGTGGGCGCGTTCACGATCGATAATGTGCGCTCATTGGGCGCCCGGCCCGATGCGCTCACGCAGGCGATCGCCAAGCGCTTCGCGCCGACCACCAGCTGAGGCCTGGCGGACGCGCGAGTCCCCGGCGTTCACGTCCTCCGGAGGTCCTTCAGCAGGCCCCGAGCGATCTCCGTCGCCTTCGGACAGATCCGCTCCGGGTCAGCCTGCCCCCACTCGGTCGATCAGCTGGGCGAGGCAACACGCTCGACCTCATGCGCGATGATCGTGTAGCGGCCTACGCGGCACTCCGGCTCGATTCGGGTACTGGCATCGCCCGCGCCGCCGCCGATGTGGACAAGATCTCCGACGCGGGCGACCTCCTCGCCGCGTTCGTTGACCAGGCGAAGCGGATCACCGACGATCTTGAATTTGCTGGGCCACTTGACGTTCCTGCGTTCGGCGGGGTCCTTGGTGGAGACGATCCACAGGCACTTGGTGCGTGGGTCACCCTCCAGCCGCCCGACCGCCAGGCCCCCCATGCCACCTTCGGCGGGTGACGCCGAAGGCGAGGGCGAGGGCGCTCCCGTCTCCAGGCCGGGTTCCGTGCCGCAACCCGTGGCCGCCAGCGCCAGAAGCAGCCCGCCAGCGGCGAGCCAGCGCCCTGCCGATCGCAGCGCCGAGCGGCAGGCCGGCGTGGGGAAGTCATCGCGCCGGACTGGCGTTAACAGGAGAACGCGACATCGCATGTCGCCATCGGTCCTAGCTCTGCGAACATTTGAACGTTCCGTAGCGGGCTGAACACACCCTCGCCTGTGCCGGTACCTGATACAACTATGCCCCAGCTGATGCCCTTCAGCGTCCGGTCCGAACTGGTGCCGTACTCGGGGCCGAGGACCGGGGAGCCGCTGTCGCCTGGGTCCGACCTGTAGGTCGCCCGCGCCTGGCACAGCATGGTGATGTTCGTGTCGACCACGTTGTAGTTGGCGCACGTGCTCTGCACTGTGCCGCGTGTGTATCCGGAGGTTCGCCCCACCTTCTCCACGGTCTCGCCGTTGAGCGGGTCCGCCTCGGCCCGGATCCGGAACGTGCTTGTGCCGTTCCAGGCCGGCGAGCCTGATGCGGCATGGGCGACCCGCCCACGCCAGGACTCCTGCGCGGGGTAGATGTTGGCGAATGCCGCGTCGCTCCACCGACACCGTCGCCCGGCCGGGCAACCTGCGCCGGTGAACAGCTCCGGATCGACTGTCTCGAAGCCCGCGACGAGATTCCCTTGGGTGAATGAGGTGCCCTCGACACCGCCCTGCTCATTGGTGCAGTGGCTGTTCGTCACAAAGCCCCCGCGTCCCCTGCCGGTCCGCGATGAAACCAAGCGTGCAGATGAAGATCAGCGACTCGATCTGCAGGCCGCCGACCATGGGCCGGTGGGCGTTGCGCAAGCTGCTGGCAAACCGCACTGGGCCGTGCTGCTCGACCACCAGCACCTCCGGCGGAACCCCCAGTTCCCGCGCCATGGCGCGCACCTCGGCAGCGTGCCTTCCCGGGTCGATCACACCCACCCGCAGCCGGTTGCTGCGCTCATCGATATCGGTGACCACGACCCCAGGCAACGCCAACACCACCGGGCTCATGCGGTCATACCAGCGCTTCAGCCCCACGAAGTCGTAGCTCACGTCAACCCTCACCGCGTGAAGCCGTGCAACCCGAGGATCCTGGAGTTCTTGGGCGAGCGCCCGCTGAGCTTGCCCTACGCTGCCGGACGAATCCGCCGCCATCGAGACCAACAGCCGCCTATTGCGTTCGTCGACAACGACGCCGGCGAATCCGGATACCTCCGCGGCGACCGCGGCAAACACCTCGTCCAGGGTCTGTGGCGCCACGGAGCCGCCGACTGCCGCAGGGCGGTCTGCCTGATCGGCAGCAGCCAGGGGAGGTGCCAGCGCCACACCCAGAGCGCACAAACCCGCGATAGCAACAACCCTGAGGAGCAACATTGTCCGAGGCACCGGCCACCCCGCTTGCTGGACAGTGCGGAACTGACGGGGGTTCTAACCCTCACCGACCCCGCGACACGAATCGCGCATCCCTGCCTACTCCTTGTATTGATTTCTGTCAATGATTTCCCTGGCAAAGGCTCGACCCGGCAAACCTTGCCGTCCGACAAGCAACCCCTCGACCCCATGGCCAAACCAGCCGTGTCGTGCTTCGGCGCACTCGCCCGCCCGCGCGTCAGCGCCTGAAGGAAGACCTGTGGAGGTGTCTCACGGCGGACCGAGGCAGCCAGCACACGCGCAATACACGCGGTCTAATTTGTCCAGGTGATCCGTCTTGTCCAACACCGTCTGCTATCCCTAAACATTCTCGCGCGAGCTACGGCTGGCGTGGACGGTAGGCGTCGGCTCGGTGCTCAATGGCGATGACGGCGACCCGATGGTGCTCCTCGTCGATGCGGTAGATGATCCGATAGTCCCCGCGGCGGGCGCTGTGAAGGCCCTCGAAGTTAAGCTTCAGTGGTTTGCCGACGCGACGCGGGTTGCCTGCCAAGGAACCGTAGAGGAAGTCGACGACCGCCGTGGCGACCTTCTCGGGCGCGCGGGTCATGGCGCGCCGCGCTGGGGCAGTCCACGCGATCGCGTAGTCACCCCCACTCACCGGCCGGCGACCAGGCGGAGCGCTTCGTCCCTGCTCAATACCGGTGCAGCGGCGGTCTCGAGTTCGGCCAGCGCTTCGCGGATATCGGCAACCAGGTTTGTGTTGCCCATGACGTCCAAGGTCTCTTCGAGAGACTCGAGATCCTCAATGCTCAGCACCACTGCCGCAGGGCGTCCATGCTTAGTGATCACGACGCGGCCGTGTTCGCGTTCGAGGCGGTCTACAACCTCGGAGAGTCGGTTCTTCACTTCGACCAGCGGCATCTGCTCATCGAGCAACATGGCCAGAAGTATAGCCACAAATCACCGATCGCGGCTACATCTCGGGGCCTCAGCCCTCCCGCACTCGTCGGCCGGCGCTAGCGAGAGGGAGGGCCCTCGGCGGCGAGCCGGACCAGAGCGCTCATGACGTCGACGGCCTCCTGGTCAGAAAGCCCGTTGACCACGCACAGCGATTGCCAGGTAGGGAACCCGGCGGCGTGAGCGATCACCGCTCGTAGCCGCCGCTGCCGGTCGCCTGGTACCGGGAAGGGGTCCAGGAGCACCTGCACCTGGTACGCCTCGACCGCTGCCAGCGCCTCCCGTTGCGGCCGCGGCAGGTGGTCCCAGTCCCGGCGCGCCAGGGCGAGCATGTCCTGGCCGCCCCTGTAGAACCGGTAAAGGTCGGCCAACCCGACCGCGAGGCGTTCGCCGGGATCGGGGATCCGGCTCCACGCCTGCGGATCCGGTGGTACGCGCTGCGCCAGCCAGTGCTCGTTGCACGCCTGGATAAGCGCGGCCTCGTCGGTGAAGTGACGGTAGACGGTCAGCCGGGTGACGCCGGCCTCAGCGGCGATCGCGGCGATGCTGGTACGGGCGGGGCCGACAGTGCCGTGCAGCCGCACCGTCGCCTCGATGATGCGCTGCCGCGTCTCGTCGACGTTCTCGGCGCGCTTCCGCATCCGGTACGGGCGCTTATTCGGTGAACGCTCAAGTTCACTCAACTCTTGACACGACCTCCTGCTCGCCTCACTATTTGAGTGTACGCCAATGTACTCTTAAAAAGAGGAAGGTGGATCATGATGACCATCGAACCGCCGATGGCGGTCCTGCACGCTGGGGAGGGGCGCAGTGGTCTCCTTTCGCCGGGCGTCGATGTGCTGTTCAAGCTATGGGGTGAGGACACCGGAGGTGCCCTGGCGGTGGTGGAGCACCCATTCGACGTCGGGGCGATCGTGCCGCCGCACCTGCACACCCGCGAGGACGAGTACTCGATCGTGCTCGAGGGCGAGATCGGGTTCCGGTCGGGTCGGCGCGAGGTGGTGCTCGGCCCCGGCGGGTACGTCAGCAAGCCGCGAGGTGAGCTGCACGCCATGTGGAACGCCGGCAGCACCCCGGCCCGCATGATCGAGGTCATCAGCCCCGCGGGGTTCGAGCACTTCTTCCGCGAACTCGCCGAAATGGTCGCGAGCGGACAGGTGGACTTCCCGATGGTCTCGGCGCTGGCCACGCGCTACGGCCTGCGGTACGACCAGGCCGACTGGCTGCCTGGCGTCATCGAGCGTTTCCACCTCACCCCACCGCCACAGAGCTAATGGGCCGGAAGCTGAGCCGCGGCCCCGCTGCTCCTGAGCCGCCGCGCAGCCGGCTATCCGGGCGAGGCGTCGCGCCAGGTCTCGAGGAACTCGCGCTCCGGGGCGGCGAGCCGGCGGGGACGGCCGTTGGTCAGGTCGTACGGCACCAGGACGGTACGCGCGCGGCTCGCCAGCTCACCGTCGTCGAACAGCTCGTACGCCACCAGGAACCGGGACGGCCGGATCTCTTCCACCCACAGCTCGATGCGTACCGGGTCGCCGTAGTCGATCGGCCGCAGGTAGTCGATCTCGTGCCGCGCCACCACCAGGCCGCTCTGCATGCCTGGCACCCCCACCTTGCCGGCGCCGAGGAACAGCAGCGCGGCGCGCGCCTCCTCGTACAAGGTGAGGAACCGGGCGTTGTTCACGTGCCCGTACGCGTCCATGTCCGACCAGCGCAGCGCGCACTGGTACGTGAACCGCGCCACGTCAGTCCCGGGTGAGTTTCCGGTACGTGACCCGGTGCGGCCGGGCGGCGTCGGCGCCGAGCCGGTCCACTTTGTTCTTCTCGTACGCGTCGAAGTTGCCCTCGAACCAGAACCACTTCGCCGGGTCCTCGTCGTCGCCTTCCCAGGCGAGAATGTGGGTCGCGACCCGGTCCAGGAACATCCGGTCGTGGCTGGTGATCACGGCGCAGCCGGGGAACTCCAGCAGCGCGTTCTCCAGACTGCCGAGGGTCTCCACGTCCAGGTCGTTGGTGGGCTCGTCCAGCAGCAGCACGTTGCCGCCCTGCTTGAGGGTGAGCGCCAGGTTGAGCCGGTTGCGTTCGCCGCCGGAGAGCACCTTGGTCGGCTTCTGCTGGTCGGGCCCCTTGAAGCCGAAGGCGGCCACGTACGCCCGCGAAGGCATTTCGACCTTCCCCACCATCAGGTGGTCGAGGCCGTCGGAGACCAGCTCCCAGACGGTCTTGCCGCCGTCCAGCCCACCGCGGGACTGGTCGACGTACGAGATCTGCACCGTGTCGCCGATCTTGATGCTGCCGTCGGTCGGCTTCTCCTCGCCGATCAGCATCTTGAACAGCGTGGTCTTACCCACACCGTTGGGGCCGATGATGCCGACGATGCCGTTGCGCGGCATCGAGAACGACAGGTCGTCGATCAGCGTGCGGTCGCCGAACGCTTTGTCCAGGGCGTTGACCTCGATGACGGTGTTGCCGAGCCGGGGACCCGGCGGGATCTGGATCTCCTCGAAGTCGAGCTTGCGGTTCTTGTCCGCCTCGGCGGCCATCTCCTCGTACCGCTCCAGCCGGGCTCGGGACTTGGTCTGCCGGGCCTTGGCGTTGGACCGTACCCACTCCAGCTCGTCGGAGAGCCGCTTCTTCAGCTTGGCGTCCTTGCGGCCGGAGACAGCGAGCCGCTCGGCCTTCTTCTCCAGGTACGTCGAGTAGTTGCCCTGGTAGCCGTGCACCCGGCCGCGGTCCACCTCGGCGATCCACTCGGCCACGTGGTCGAGGAAGTACCGGTCGTGGGTGATCGCGATGACGGTGCCGGGGTACTTCGCGAGGTGCTGCTCCAGCCACTGCACGCTCTCGGCGTCCAGGTGGTTGGTGGGCTCGTCGAGCAGCAGCAGGTCGGGCGCCTCCAGCAGCAGCTTGCACAGCGCGACCCGGCGCCGCTCACCACCGGAGAGCGGCCCGATCTCGGCCTCCCCCGGCGGGCAGCGCAGCGCGTCCATCGCCTGCTCCAGCTTGGAGTCCAGGTCCCACGCGTCGGCGTGGTCCAGCGCCTCCTGCAGCTTGCCCATCTCGGTCATCAGCTCGTCGGTGTAGTCGGTGGCGAGCTGCTCGGCGATCTCGTTGAACCGGTCCAGCTTCGCCTTGGTCCCCGCCACCGCCTGCTGGATGTTGCCGAGCACGGTGGTCGACTCGTCCAGCACCGGCTCCTGCGCCAGCATCCCGACCGTGTAACCGGGCATCAGCTTCGCCTCGCCGTTGCTCGGCTGGTCCAGCCCCGCCATGATCTTGAGCAGGCTGGACTTGCCGGCCCCGTTCGGGCCGACCACGCCGATCTTCGCGCCGGGCAGGAACGCCAGGGTGACGTCGTCGAGGATCACCTTGTCGCCGTGCGCCTTGCGTGCCTTCTCCAGGACGTAGATGAACTGAGCCACGGTGGTTCGGGCCTCCGCCGGTGTCTGGGCATGTGGAAATACCGCGCCACGCGCGCGGCGTACCCACCAATCTTTCCAGGGTGTACGCAGTCCGCCCACGGCCACCCCCACCGCCCGGTGTGACCTCGATCTCGGGGTGCCAAAGCACCGGACTTCAGTAGGCTTCCGGAGGGGGCCGTCCCCGTCCATGCGCCGGCCCGGACCCGGTATGGAGGCAGAGCGTGACAGCAGGCAGTTCGTTCGTCGTCGTGGCCAACAGACTCCCGGTCGACGCCGCCACCACGCCGGACGGAAGGCTGGTCTGGAAACGCAGTCCGGGCGGCCTGGTGACCGCGCTGCACCCGGTGATGCAGGTGGAGGGCGGCACCTGGATCGGCTGGCCGGGCAGCCCGTCGGAGGAGGTGCCGGAGCCGTTCGAGCTGGACGGGATGCGGCTGTACCCGATCCCGGTCACCTCCGACGAGCTGGCGGACTACTACGAGGGGTTCTCCAACGCCTCGCTGTGGCCGCTCTACCACGACTCGGTGCAGCATCCGATGTTCCACCGGCACTGGTGGGACGCGTACGTACGGGTCAACCAGCGGTTCGCCGCCGCCACCGCCGAGGTGGCCGCCGAAGGCGCCGTGGTGTGGATCCAGGACTACCAGCTGCAGCTGGTGCCGGCGATGCTGCGCGAGCTGCGCCCGGATCTCAAGATCGGGTTCTTCCTGCACATCCCGTTCCCGCCGGTGGAGCTCTACATGCAGCTGCCGCGCCGGGTGGAGATCCTGCAGGGGCTGCTCGGCGCCGACCTGGTGGGCTTCCAGCGGCCGCTCGCCGCCCAGAACTTCCTGCGGCTCTCCCGCCACCTGCTGGGGCTGCGCCCGCGGGCCAACGAGGTCGAGCTGGACGGCCGTACGGTGCGCGCCGGCGCGTTCCCGATCTCGATCGACGTGGTCGAGATGGAGAATCTCGCCACGAGCGAGACCACCCGTACCAGGGCAAAACAGATCCGGGCCGAGCTGGGTGACCCGCAGTGCCTGATCCTGTGCGTGGACCGGCTCGACTACACCAAAGGCATCGAGCACCGGCTGATGGCGTTCGAGGAGCTGCTGGCCGAGGGCAGGCTCTCCGTACCGGACGTGGTGATGGTCCAGGTGGCCACGCCGAGCCGGGAACGGGTGGAGCATTACCAGGTGCTACGGGAGAACGTGGAGCGCCAGGTGGGGCGGATCAACGGCGACTACGGACGGGTAGGCGTACCGGCCGTGCACTACCTGCACCAGTCCTACAGCCGCGGCGAGCTGGCGGCGCTGTACAGTGCGGCGGACGTCATGATGGTGACCCCCCTGCGAGACGGTATGAACCTGGTGGCCAAGGAGTACGTTGCGGCACGCGCGGACCAGCGCGGCACCCTGGTGCTGAGCGAGTTCGCCGGAGCCGCCGCCGACCTGCGGCAGGCGTTCCTCGTCAACCCGCACGACCTGGACGGGTTGAAGGAGACGCTGCTGCACGCGATCGGCGCGGAGCCGGCGGACGTGGCCCGCCGGATGCGGGCGATGCGGCGGTTCCTGCGCACCCATGATGTCAACCAATGGGCGCGGTCGTTCCTCACCGCGCTCGGCGTACCGGAGGCGGCAACGGCGCTGAACTCCGGCCTGGCTGACCGACCCAACAACGGGGAGCAGGAAGCGTGACCTTCGCCGACCTCACCGTGCCAAACGGCACGGAGCTGCACACTGCGGTGACCCGCCTGGCGCGTACCCCGCAGCTGTTGGTGGCCTGCGATTACGACGGGACGATCTCACCGATCGTGGAGGACCCGTCGGCGGCGGAGCCGCTGCCCGAGACCGTCGCCGCGCTGCGCACCCTCGCCGCGCTGCCGCAGACCAAGGTCGCCGTGATCTCGGGCCGCGCGCTGCGGGATCTGGCGGCGCTGTCGCGGCTGCCGAGCGAGATCCATCTGGTGGGCAGCCACGGCTCGGAGTTCGACGTCGGCTTCGTACACAAGCTCGGGCCCGAGCTGACCGAGCTGCGGGACCGGCTGCTGGCCTCGCTCGGCGAGATCACCCACGGCAAGGACGGCATCCGGCTGGAGGTGAAGCCGGCCAGCATCGCGGTGCACACCCGTACCGCCTCGCGCGCGGTGGCCACCGAGGTGGTCGAGACCGTACGCGGCGGCCCGGCCAGCTGGGACGGCGTGGTAGTCACCGAGGGCAAAGAGGTGATCGAGCTGGCGGTGGTGGCCACCCACAAGGGGACGGCGCTGGACGCGCTGCGTACCCAGCTGGGCGCCAGCGCCGTGCTGTACATCGGCGACGACGTCACCGACGAGAACGCCTTCGTGCACCTGCACGGCCCCGACCTCGGGGTCAAGATCGGCGACGGCGAGACCGCCGCGGGGCACCGGCTCGCCGACCCGATGGAGGCGGCGCGGCTGCTCGGCGTACTGCTGGAGACCCGGCGCCGCTGGCTGTACGGGGAGCGCGCGGTGCCGATCGAGCGGCACTCGATGCTCTCCAACAGCCGCAACGTCGCGCTGGTCACCCCGCAGGCCCGGATCACCTGGCTGTGCCACCCGAAGCCGGACTCCTCGGCGGTGTTCGCCGACCTGCTCGGCGGTACGCCGGCGGGGCACTTCTCGGTCCGTCCGGAGCGCAACGGACGGCCGCTCGGGCAGCGCTACCGTCCCGGCACGATGACGGTGGAGACCCGCTGGTCCAGTCTCACCGTCACCGACTGGCTGGCACACGACGACGAGCCGGGACAGACCACGCTGGTACGCCGGCTCACCGGCCACGGCAAAGCCCGGATCGAGTTCGCGCCGCGGCCCGAGTTCGGGCAGATGCCGACCTCGCTGCAGCCGGTCGGCGACGGCCTGCTGGTGCTCGGCTCCAACGAGCCGATCGCGCTCTACTCCCCCGGCGTGGAGTGGAACCTCGACGGCGACGGTCAGGGCGACCTGGCGACCGCCGTGGTGGATCTCGACGCGTACGCCGGCGAGCTGATGCTGGAGCTGCGCTGCGGCACCGACAACGTTGACCCGCACCGCGAGTCCGCCGAGCGCCGGCAGACCGCCGCCGACGCCGAGTGGCGGGAGTGGCTCGGCCAGCTGCGGCTGCCCACCCTCGCCCACGGCGAGGTGGCGCGCAGCGCGCTGGTGCTGCGCGGACTGGTCTACTCACCGACCGGCGCGATCCTCGCCGCCGGCACCACCTCGCTGCCCGAAGAGCTGGGTGGGGTACGCAACTGGGACTACCGCTACTGCTGGCTGCGCGACGCCGCGATGACCGCCCGGGCGCTGGTCGACCTGGGCTCGGTCAGCGAAGCCGAGGGGCTGCTGCAGTGGACCGCGGGCGTGATCGAACGCACCGGCGGGCACCCCGAGTGGCTGCACCCGCTCTACACCCTCGACGGGCTGATGCTCGGCCCGGAGGCGGTGATCGAAACCCTCCCCGGGTACGCCGGCAGCCGCCCGGTACGCGTCGGCAACGCCGCCAACCGGCAGGTGCAGCTGGACGTGTTCGGCCCGGTCGCCGACCTGGTGGCGGCGATCGCCGACGCCCGTGGCTCGCTCACCGAGTTCGAGCAGCACATCGTCGAGGCGATGGTGGAGGCCGTCTCGCGGCGCTGGCACGAGCCCGACCACGGGCTGTGGGAGCCGCGGCTGCCACCCCGCCACCACGTCTACTCCAAGGTGATGTGCTGGCTCACCGTGGACCGCGCGCTGTACCTGGGGTCCAAGCACGGCATGCCGGTGCGGCCCGAGTGGGTCGAGCTGCGCGACCACATCGCGGAGAACGTGCTCGAGCACGGCTGGAACGAGGCGCTCGGCACGTACACCGCGGCGTACGACGGGGAAGACCTGGACGCGGCGTCGCTGTGGGTGGGGCTGTCCGGGCTGCTGCCCGACGACGACCCGCGGTTCCTCTCCACGGTGCTCGCGATCGAGGCGGAGCTGCGCAGCGGGCCGACGGTCTACCGGTACAACTCCGACGACGGGCTGCCCGGCATCGAGGGCGGCTTCCACCTGTGCGCTACCTGGCTGACGGAGGCGTACCTGCGGACCGGGCGGCGTACCGACGCGGAGGAGCTGTTCTCGCAGATCCTGGACTGCGCCGGCCCCACCGGGCTGCTCCCCGAGCAGTACGACCCGTCCACCGAGCAGGGCCTCGGCAACCACCCCCAGGCATACAGCCACCTGGGCCTGATCCGCTGCGCCCTCCTCCTCGACAAGATCCCCGCCTGAACCCCGCCGCCGCACACGCACGCCGCACGTGCGTACCCGCCATGATCATGGAGAGCGGGGGGCCAGGGCGGCGACGTCGCCGATCACGATGATCGCGGGGGCTTTGATGCCCTCGGCGGCGACCCGTTCGGCGATCGTGTCCAGGGTCGCGGTGACGACGCGCTGGTGGGTGGTGGTGCCTTCCTGGATGGCGGCGGCGGGGGTCTGCGGTGGCCGGCCGGCGGCGCGCAGCGCGGCGGCGATCTTCGGGAGGTTCTCCACCCCCATCAGCAGTACGAGCGTGCCCCGCAGCCGCCCCAGCGCGGCCCAGTCGACCAGCGAGTCCGGGTGGTCGGGCGCGACGTGGCCGGAGACCACGACGAGCTCGTGCGCCACCCCACGGTGGGTCACCGGGATCCCCGCGACCGCCGGTACCGCCAGCGCGCTGGTCACCCCCGGCACGACCTCCACCGGTACGCCCGCCTCCAGGCACGCCGCCAGCTCCTCGCCGCCGCGCCCGAACAGGAACGAGTCGCCCCCCTTGAGCCGGACCACGTACCGGCCGGCGCGGGCGTGTTCGACCAGCAGCCGGTTGATCTCCTCCTGGGCGACGGCGCGGCCGTACGGCAGTTTCGCGGCGTCGATCAGCTCCACGTGGGACGGCAGCTCGTCGAGCAGCAGCTGCGGCGCGAGCCGGTCGGCGATCACCACGTCGGCGCGGCTGAGCAGCCGGCGGCCCCGTACCGTGATCAGCTCCGGGTCGCCCGGCCCGGCGCCGACCAGCGCGACCCCGGGCACCGGACGCGGCTGCGGCGGGGTCATCACACCGCGGCGGGCGGACTCGTGGGCGCGGTGGTGTGC
>JBOGDG010000022.1:0-14194 GCA_050701655.1 Micromonosporaceae bacterium | reverse complement strand
GGGGTGGTCTGCTCGCTGCGTCGGCAGCGCGCCGAGGGCGGATCGTGGGGGGTCCGGGTTTCGCTGGCGCGTACCGCCGAGTGGTTGGAAGGGTTGGGCAGGGCCGTGCCGGCGGCAGCCACCGAGCTGGGCACGGAGCTGGCGGAGTGGGTCGGGCCGCTGGGCCGGACCCGGCACGTACCGTGTCCCGGCGAGATCGCCGGCCGGCGTCCACAGTGGAGCGGTCCGCCGCGGCCGCTGGGCTCCGACCCACCGCGCTGGTCGAGCTGACCGGGTAGCGTGCCCGGGGTGACGGCACCGCGCCTGCGTCATTCGGTACGCGCCCTCCTGCTGGACGAGACGGAGCGTGTGCTGCTGTGCCGGTTCGCGATCACGCACCCGATCGGCGGGCTCTGGGCCGCTCCGGGTGGCGGGATCGAGGCGGGGGAGTCCCTGGAGCAGGCGCTGCGGCGGGAGTTGCGCGAAGAGGTGGGGCTGACGCTGGACGTGCCGGCGCCCCACGTCTGGCACCAGCGGGTCGTCGCGGAGGGTCACGCTCCCGGCTACGACGGGGTGGTCAACGACTATTTCCTGGTACGTACCACCGGCTTCGTGCCGCGCGGAGCGCTGGATGACGACGCGCTGCGCGCCGAGGGCATCCACAGCTTCCGTTGGTGGAGCCAGCAGGAGCTGCTCGGGTACGACAGTGAAGAGCTGTTCTCGCCGCGGGCGCTCCCGGCGCTGCTCCGGGAGTTGCTCGGCGACGGCGTACCGGCCGAGCCACGCGTGATCGGCATTTGATCGGTCGGCACGGCGACCTGGTGGGGTGCTGCTTACGCGCTGGCCTGGGTAAGGCGCGCGATAGTTCGTTCAGCGGCTTCGCGGACGCGCGGCACCGGGTCGTCGCGAAGCTCGGCTACCACGGGAAGCGCGTCACCGAGCAGGTGTCGAGCGACGACCTTGGCGGCCATCTCCCGTACCCGCCATGCCGGGTCGTTCAACGCGGCGTTGAGCGCGCCGGTGGCGCTGTCTTCCCACACCCACAACAGGCCTCGCGTGCCCCACACGCGCAGCCAGTACCGTAGGTCCGCGCGTGGACCGCTGTCGAGGACGCGACGCGCGCCGGGACCGGCGAGCGCCAGAACCAGCTCGGGGTCGGCCTCATCACCCAGAATCAGCCGGGCGCATCCGCCCACCACGCCTTCCCTACCTCTGCGGACGCACTCCGCCTCGATGCTCTGACGCGGGGTGATACCCCAGTGCGAGTGGGCGGTCATGCCATGGATTGTCTGCTGAGCAGCCGGCCGGGCGCCACATTGGGCCGTTGGATGGCTCCGAGTGTCAGGCTGGGCAGTCGGCGGGACGTGGCTCGTCGGCAATTGGAGCCTGTGCTGGTACCTGTGCCGGTGCTGGCGCGGTCCCCGAAGCGTCGGCGGGTTCGGGCTCGGCGGTCGGGGCGGCTTCCGGGACGGTGAACAGCGGGATCAAGACGTGGGCGAGCGGGCCGATGCTGACGGCGTACAGCAGAGTGCCCAGGCCGACGGTGCCGCCGAGCAGCCAGCCGGCGACCAGCACCGTGACCTCGATCGCGGTGCGTACCACCCGGATCGAGTGGCCACGGGCGGCGAGGCCGGTCATCAGGCCGTCACGCGGACCCGGGCCGAGCCGGGCGCCGATGTAGAGGCCGGTGGCCACGCCGTTGAGCACGATGCCGGAGATCAGGAACGCCCAGCGCGCCCAGAGTGGCTCCACGGTCGGCAGCAGCGCGAGCGCGGCGTCGACGACGAGGCCGATGACCACGGCGTTGCTGAGGGTGCCGAAGCCGGGCTTCTGGCGCAGCGGGATCCACGCCAGCAGCACCAGGATGCTCACGGCGATCACGATCCAGCCGAACCGCAGCCCGGTACGCAGCGCGAGCCCCTGGTGCAGTACGTCCCACGGGTCGAGCCCGAGTGTGGATTCGATCAGCAGCGCCATGCTGACGCCGTACAGGGTCAGGCCGAGATAGAGCTGTGTGACGCGGCGCGGCAGCCGGCGGCCGGCGAGGGAGGGGAGCTTGACCGGAGAAGCCATGGGTGCCAGTGTGATCGGCGATGGACAGTCCATCGATAGCCAATCAGAGGAAACTGGCTCCTGTGCGTACGCCGACGAGGATGATCCGCGGGCCACAGCTGGCCCGGTTGCTCGCCGACTGGCGGGGTGGCGGTCCCGAGTATCAGGCGCTCGCCCGGGGGGTACGCGGACTGCTGGTCGACGGCCGGTTGCCGCTGCAGCTGCGGCTGCCCGCCGAACGTGAGCTCGCCACGGCGCTGGACAGCAGCCGTACCACGGTGTCGGCGGCGTACCGCACCCTGCGCGAGGGCGGCTACCTGGTGAGCCGGCGCGGTGCCGGCAGCTGGACCGCGCTGCCCGAGGGGCACCGGCTCACGCCGTCCGGCCAGCTCACCCGGCACAGCGACGCCGAGCTGCTGGACCTCAGTTTCGCCGCTCCGCCTGCCCCCGCGGTGCTCGCCGACGCGGTCGCCGAGGCCACCGACGAGCTCGGCCGGTACGCCGTCGGCCACGGCTACTTTCCGATGGGGCTGATGCCGCTGCGGGAGGCGATCGCCGAGTGGTACGAGGCGCGCGGCGTACCGACCTCGCCGGCGCAGGTGGTGGTGACCAGCGGCGCGCAGCAGGCGTACCACCTGGCGTTGCAGATCCTCACCACACCGGGGGAGACGGCGCTGATCGAGTCGCCGACGTACCCGAACGCACCGGAAGCGGCGCGGGCCTGCCGGCTGCGGCTGGCCAGCTACGGGCTCGGCCCCGACGGCTGGGACGGCGAGCTGCTCGCCGACGCCGTACGGCAGGTACGGCCGAAGGTGGCGTACCTGGTGCCGGACTTCCACAACCCGACCGGCCACGTGATGCCGGAGTCGGTACGCGCCCGGCTGATGGCGGCGGCGCACACCGCCGGCACCACGGTGATCGTCGACGAGACCTTCGTGGAGCTGGGCTTCGGCGATGGCGCGACCCAGCTGCCGCCGGCGATGGCGGCGCACGACCGGCATGGCCGGGTGCTGTCGTTGGGCAGCATGAGCAAGGCGTTCTGGGGCGGGCTGCGGATCGGGTGGATCCGGGGTCCCGCGTCGCTGATGGCGCGGCTGGCCGCGTCCCGGTCGGCCACCGATCTGGGTAGCCCGGTGCTGGAGCAGCTGATCGCCGCTCGGCTGCTGGCGCGGCGCGAGGAGGTGCTGCCGGAGCGCCGGCGGGCGTTCGCGGCGGCTCGCGACTACCTCGCCGGCGCGCTCGCGACCCGGCTGCCGCAGTGGCGGTTCTCCGTACCGGCCGGTGGTGTGGGGCTCTGGGTGGAGCTGGACGCGCCGATCAGCAGCGCCCTGGTACGCGCCGCCGAGGCGCACGGGCTGCGGCTGGCGCCGGGGCCGAGGTTCGGCGTGGACGGGCTGCTGGAGCAGTACCTGCGGCTGCCGTTCACGCTGCCGCGCGCCGAGCTGGCGACCGCGGTGGACCGCCTGGTCAGCGCCAGCGGCAGCCTGCAGGCGAGCCCGGCCCGCGAGTGGCCCCCGTCCCTCGTGGTCGCCTGAGCGGCCCGCAACCCCTCGCCGGCCGGCCGGTCAGCGAGTGACGGGGAGACCGACCAGATCAGCGCTGACCTGCCACAGCCGTTTCGCCAGCGCCTCGTCCCGCGCCAACGGCGCCGGGTCGACCGGCTTCAGCTCCTCGAAGTAGGTGCCGGTGACACCCTCCAGCGCCGGATCGGTCACCAGCTGGGTGATCCGCTGGGCGCCCTTGGTGGCGCTGATGAAGAACGGCCGCGCCACGAGTGTGATGAGCGGCTTGGCCCAGGTGGGGGCGCCGGACCAGATGTTGGTCGCCACCGCGCCCGGATGCAGAGAGTTGGAGGTGACGCCCTTGTCGGCCAGCCGGCGCGCCAGCTCGGCGGAGAACAGTACGTTGCCCAGCTTCGACCGGGCGTACGACTTCATGATCGAGTAGCCGCGCTCGTACCCGAGGTCGTCGAAGTCCATCGTGCCCTGCCGGTGCCCGACGGAGGCGACGGTGACCACGCGGGCGGGGGCGCTGCGTACCAGCAGATCTTCCAGTAGCGCGGTGAGCAGGAAGTAGCCGAGGTGGTTGACCGCGAACGTGGCTTCGATGCCGTCCTCGGTGACCCAGCGGGTCTTGTTCACGGTGCCGGCGTTGTTGACCAGTACGTCGAGCCGGTCGTGCCGGTCCCGAAACTCGGCGGCGAGCCGGCGGACCGCCGCCTGGGAGGCGAAGTCACACAGCAGGTGGGACACCGAGCGCGAGCCGCTGCGCGCCACCACGTCGGCGACCGCGGCCTCGGTACGCGCGGCATCGCGCCCCACCATCACCAGCCGGGCGCCGCGCCGGGCCAGCTCCACGCTGGCCTCGAACCCGATCCCGCTGGTCGCCCCGGTCACCAACACCGTCTTGCCCGCGATGTCCCATGTCATGGTGAAGAGTCAACGCGAGGGGCGCGCCGGCGACAACCTACCCAGGTTGGAGGCAGCCGAGGCCTGGGTCGGAGATCACGGAGTTCGGATCGTGGATCCGGGCAGAGAAGCCGGCGGGATTCGTCTAGCGTCGAATCAGCCGATCATCCGGGGGGACTCCGATGGAGATCTGGCCGGGCCGCCGGTACCCGCTCGGTGCCACCTATGACGGCACGGGCACCAACTTCGCGCTGTTCTCCGAGGTCGCCGACGCGGTCGAGCTGTGCCTGTTCGACGACGACGGGGGTGCCGAGACCCGGGTGGAGCTGCCCGAGGTGGACGGGTTCGTCTGGCACGGCTACCTGCCGGGTGTCGCTCCGGGTCAGCGGTACGGGTTCCGGGTGCACGGGCCGTACCAGCCCGATCAGGGGCACCGCTGCAACCCGCACAAACTCCTGCTCGACCCGTACGCCAAGGCGGTCGCCGGCGAGCTGACCTGGCACGAGTCGGTCTTCGGATACCGGCTGGACGACCCGACGCGGCCGTCAGACACGGACTCGGCGGCGTACGTGCCGAAGTCCACTGTGGTCAACCCGTTCTTCGACTGGGGCAACGACCGCTCGCCGCACCACCGCTACCACAACACGGTGATCTACGAGGCGCACGTACGCGGCCTGACCATGACGCATCCGGAGATCCCGGAGGAGCTGCGCGGCAGCTACGCGGCGATCGCGCATCCGGCGATCGTGGAGCACCTTCAGAAGCTCGGGGTCACCGCGATCGAGCTGATGCCCGTACACCAGTTCATCCATGATCACCGGTTGGCGCAGCGGCAGATGCGCAACTACTGGGGCTACAACACGATCGGGTTCCTCGCCCCGCACGACGGGTACGCCGCCACCGGCCACCGCGGGCAGCAGATCGGCGAGTTCAAGGCGATGGTGAAGGCGCTGCACGCGGCCGGGATCGAGGTGATCCTGGATGTGGTCTACAACCACACCGCGGAGGGCAACCACCTGGGGCCGACGCTGGCGTTCCGGGGGATCGACAACGCCGCGTACTACCGGCTGTACGACAACGACCCGGCGCACTACGTGGACTACACCGGCACCGGCAACAGCTTCAACGTGCGGCACCCGCACTCGCTGCAGCTGATCATGGATTCGCTGCGGTACTGGCTGCTGGAGATGCACGTCGACGGGTTCCGGTTCGATCTGGCGGCGACCCTGGCCCGGGAGTTCTACGACGTGGACCGGCTCTCCACGTTCTTCGAGGTGGTGCAGCAGGACCCGTACGTGGGCCAGGCGAAGCTGATCGCCGAGCCGTGGGACATCGGCCCGGGTGGCTACCAGGTCGGCAACTTCCCACCCCGGTGGACGGAGTGGAACGGCCAGTACCGCGACACCATGCGCGACTACTGGCGGGGCGAGCCGTCCACCCTGGACGAGTTTGCCTCCCGGCTCACCGGCTCCTCGGACCTGTACGAGCACACCGGCCGCCGCCCGGTCGCCAGCATCAACTTCATCACCTGCCACGACGGGTTCACGCTGACCGATCTGGTCTCGTACAACGAGAAACACAACGTCGACAACGGCGAGGACAACCGGGACGGCGAGAGCCACAACCGGTCCTGGAACTGCGGTGCCGAAGGCCCCACCGACGACCTGTTCGTGAACGCGCTACGGGATCGCCAGCGGCGCAATCTGCTCGCCACCATGTTCCTGTCGCAGGGTGTGCCGATGCTCAGCCACGGTGACGAGCTGGGGCGTACCCAGCGCGGCAACAACAACGCGTACTGCCAGGACACCGCGCTGAGCTGGGTCGACTGGGGCGCCGCCGATACAGCGCTGTTGGATTTCGTACGACGGCTCGGCAAGCTGCGCAGCGAGCATCCGGTGTTCCGGAGGCGGCGGTTCTTCGACGGCAAGCCGGTCGGCGGCGGGCTGCCCGACATCGCCTGGCTGCACCCGGACGCGACCCCGATGACCCCCGAGGCGTGGCAGGCCGCCGACGCCCGGTCGGTGATGGTGTTCCTCAACGGCGACGGCATCCCGGGGCGCGGCCCGCGCGGCGAGATCGTCACCGACGATTCGTTCCTGCTCTGCTTCAACGCGGACCGGGAGCCGGTCGGCTTCACGCTGCCGGGCCACGGCTACGGCGGCAAATGGCGTACCGAGATCGACACGGCGGCACCGCTCGCGGACGGTGAGCCGCCGGTGCTGGCCGCAGGTGGCGCGGTGGAGCTGACCGGCCGGTCCCTGCTGGTGCTGACCCGGGTCACCTGATGTCCGTACCGCCCTCGACGTACCGGCTGCAGGTCCGTGACCTCGCGGCCGCGGCCGACGTGGTGGACTACCTGGCGGTGCTCGGGGTGGGCTGCGTCTACAGCTCGCCGCTGTTGCAGGCGGCGCCCGACTCCACGCACGGCTACGACGTGGTCGACTTCGCCCGGGTCTCGGCCGAACTGGGTGGCGAGGTGGGGCGGCAGAAGCTGGTTGCCGCGGTACGCGCCGCCGGCCTCTCGCTGCTGGTCGACATCGTCCCCAACCACACGGGGGTACGCGTACCGCCCGCGAACCACACCTGGTGGCACGTCCTGAAGTACGGCCGCGAGTCGGCGTACACCCGCTGGTTCGACATCGACTGGGACGCGGGGCGGCTGGTGCTGCCGGTGCTGGGCGACGAGCCCGGCGCCCTCGACGAGCTGACCGTCGACGGCGACCAGCTGCGCTACCACGAGCACCGGTTCCCGCTCGCCGACGGCACGGAGGATGGCACCCCGCGCGAGGTGCACGATCGGCAGCACTACCGGCTGGTGAGCTGGCGGCGCGGCGACACCGAGCTGAACTACCGGCGGTTCTTCACGATCACGGAGCTGGCGGGGCTGCGGGTGGAGGATCCGGAGGTGTTCGACGCCGTACACGCGGAGGTGCTCCGGTGGTACGCCGCCGGCGAGCTGACCGGGATCCGGGTCGACCACCCGGACGGGCTGCGGGATCCGGCGGGGTACTTCCGGCGGCTGGCGGGGGCGGCGCCGGGGGCGTGGCTGCTCGCCGAGAAGATCCTGGAGCGGGGGGAGCGGCTGCCCGGCTGGCCGATCGCCGGCACCACCGGCTACGACGCGCTCCGCGAGGTGTGCGGGGTGTTCGTGGACCCCGCGGCCGAGCCGGCGTTCACCGCCCTCGACCGCGAGCTGACAGGCGTGGACTCCGACTGGGACGGGTTCGTGGTGGCGTGCCGGCGGGAGGCGGTGGCCGGGATGTTCCGCGCCGAGCTGGCGCGTCTGGCGCGCTGCGCCGCACGCGACGTTGCGGCCGCCGACTCGGCCCCGACCGAGGCGCGGGCGGAGGAGCTGACCAGAGCGCTGGCGGAGACCCTGGTGCACTTCGACGTTTACCGCACCTACCTGCCTGACGGCGTCGAGCACCTGGACCACGCACTGGCGGCAGCGCGGGCGAGCCGGCCCGAGCTGGCGCCGGCCTTCGACGCGCTGGCACCACGACTGCGGGATCCCGGCAGCGAGCTGGCGCAGCGGTTCCAGCAGACCTCCGGTGCGGTGATGGCGAAGGGTGTGGAGGACAACGCGTTCTACCGCTGGTCCCGGTTCGTGGCGCTGAACGAGGTGGGCGGCGACCCGGGCCGGTTCGGCGTACCGCCGGAAGAATTTCACGCGGCCTGCGCCGAGCGGCACCGGCGCCACCCCGCCGGCATGACCACACTGTCCACCCACGACACGAAGCGGTCGGAGGACGTACGGGCCCGGATGGCGGTGCTGGCGGAGCTGCCCGAGGAGTGGGCCGGCGCGGTACGGCGCTGGCTGGCGGCGGTGCCGCTGCCGGACCCGAGCTTCGGGCACCTGCTGTGGCAGACCCTGATCGGGGCGTGGCCGATCGAGCCCGACCGTTTGCACGCGTACGCCATCAAGGCCGGCCGGGAAGCCCGCACCTGGACCAGATGGGAAGACCCCGACGAGGCGGCCGAGACGGCGGTACGCCACGCCACCGACCGCATCCGCGGCGAGCTGTACCCCGATGTCGACGCGTTCGCGGCCCGGATCACCCCGTACGGGTGGAGCAACGCGCTGGGGCAGAAGCTGCTGCAGCTGACGATGCCGGGGGTGCCGGACACCTACCAGGGCACCGAGCTGTGGGACAACTCCCTGGTCGACCCCGACAACCGGCGGCCCGTCGACTACCCGCACCGGCGCGCGCTGCTGAAGCGCATCGACGCCGGATGGCTGCCCGAGGTGGACGCGTCGGGAGCGGTGAAGCTGCTGGTGACCAGCCGGGCGCTGCGGCTGCGGCGGGACGTACCGGAGCTTTTCACGGCGTACACCCCGATGACCGCTGGCGGGCCGGCGGCGGACCATCTGATCGGCTTCGATCGCGGTGGGGCGGTCAGCCTCGCCACCCGGCTGCCGGTCGGGCTGGTACGCGCCGGCGGCTGGCGCGAGACCAGCGTGGCACTGCCGCCCGGCACCTGGACCGACGCGCTCACCGGCGCCCACCACGAGGGGAGCCCGTGGGTGGCCGACCTGCTGGCCCGCTACCCGGTCGCGCTGCTGGTACGCCGATGACCGAGTTCACGGTATGGGCGCCCGAGCGGGAGCGGGTACGGCTCTGGCTGGCGGACGGCGTGCACGAGATGGCGCGGGACGAGGACGGCTGGTGGCGGGTCAGGGTCGCCGGATGCGACCACGGCACCGACTACGGCTACCTGCTCGACGACGCGGTCGCCGGCTCGGTCGACGACGACCCCGATGAGCCCGACGCGGGGCTGCTGCCGGATCCCCGGTCGCTGTGGCAGCCGTACGGGGTGCACGGGCCCAGCCGTACCTACGATCACGCGCGGTTCCGCTGGAGCGACCAGGGCTGGCGCGGGCGGGCGCTTCCGGGAGCGGTGATCTACGAGCTGCACCTCGGCACCTTCACCCCCGGCGGCAGCTTGGACACCGCGATCGAACGGCTCGACCACCTGGTCGACCTCGGCATCGACCTGGTCGAGCTGCTGCCGGTGAACGCCTTCAACGGCACCAACGGCTGGGGCTACGACGGTGTCCTCTGGTACGCCGTGCACGAGCCGTACGGCGGCTCCGACGGGCTGAAACGCTTCGTGGACGCCTGCCACGCCCGCGGGCTCGGCGTGATCCTGGACGTGGTCTACAACCACCTGGGCCCGGCCGGCGGCCACATCGGCGAGTTCGCGCCGTACCTGCTGAAAGGCCGCACCAGCTGGGGGCCGCAGGTCAACCTCGACGGCCCCGACTCCGACCAGGTGCGCCGCTACATCATCGACAACGCGTGCGGCTGGCTGCGCGACTACCACCTCGACGGGCTGCGGCTGGACGCCGTACACGCGCTGCACGACAGCCGGGCAGTGCACCTGCTGGAAGAGCTGGCGGTCGAGGTGGCGGGGCTGGAGGCGCAGCTGGGCCGGCCGTTGTCGCTGATCGCCGAGTCCGACCTGAACGACCCGCGGCTGATCACGCCCCGGGAAGCCGGCGGGTACGGGCTGCACGCGCAGTGGACCGACGACGTGCACCACGCGCTGCACGCCGCGCTCACCGGCGAACGCCAGGGCTACTACGCCGACTTCGGCCCGGTCGCCGCGCTGGCCAAGGCGCTGTCCGCCGTGCACGTGGTCGACGGCGGCTATTCGGAGTTCCGGCGCCGCTCCCACGGCCGGCCCGTGGACCGGCTCACCGTCCCCGGTCACCGGTTCGTGGTGTACGCCCAGGACCACGACCAGATCGGCAACCGGACCACCGGCGACCGGCTGTCCGCCACCCTCTCGCCCGGGCTGCTGAAGGTGGCGGCGACGCTGATCCTGACGTCTCCGTACACCCCGATGCTCTTCATGGGCGAGGAGTGGGCCGCCGGTACGCCGTGGCAGTACTTCGCCAGCCACCCGCAGCCGAAGCTGGCCCGCGCGGTGGTACGCGGCCGCCGCCGGGAGTTCGCCGCGCACGGCTGGCGGGGCCGGGTGCCGGATCCGCAGGATCCGGAGACGTACCAGCGCTCGAAACTGGACTGGACGGAGCCGGACCGTGAGCCGCATCGGGAGCTGCTCGACTTCCACCGGGAGCTGATCGCGCTGCGCCGCGCGCATCCCGAGCTGACCGACCCGCGACTGCACCGGGTGCGGGTGACCCACGGCGATGACTGGCTGCTGGTGCACCGCGGGACGGTCGCGGTAGCCGTCAACCTCGCCGGCTCCCCGGCCCGGATCGAGCTGCCGGCACTCCCGGCCCGCGTCCTCCTCGGCAGCACATCCGACGTGGGTACGGATGCCGCGGCGGTGCTGCTGCCCGCGGAGTCCGCCGCCGTAATGGAGCTCAGCGAGGGGTGATCAGCAGCCGCGTCCACACTGTCGCGGGGCCGGGTCCCTCGGTGGTGCCCGCGGCGACCCGCCACTCCATCGCGCGGGCGCACCCGAAGTCGATCCCCACCGGGCTGATCACGTTGCGTTCCGGCGGCGGCAACGGCGGCGGGGTGGCGTCTCCGATCGGCGCCAGGTCGATCTCCGCGCGCCGCAGCCGCCACGCCCGGGCGCGCATCACCGTACGGCCGTCGGCCCACCGTGCTGGAACCGTGCGTCCCACGGCCCCTCGGTGGCCGGCGTGGCGCGGTAGCGGTCGCCGCCCAGCGGCGTGAAGAACGCGGTCACAGCCCGAAGTTGGCGGCGCGGAGCTTCTCGACGATCGGGTCCGGGCCCTCGACCTCGACCTTGGCGATCTGCTGCCGGCCGGAGCAGAACAGCATCAGCTCGCTGGGGGCGCCGGTGATCCGTACCTGCGCGTCGCCGCCCCGCCCCGCGGTCGTCTCGCCGTACGGCGGTGCCGCGAGCGTCACCGTGGCGGGGGTCTTGCGGAGCATCGTCTTGAGTACGCCGATCCGCTGCCACAGGTGCCGCTGCATCTCCGCCGGCAGCTCGCGCGGCTGCCAGTCCGGCTGGGCGCGGCGTACGTCCTCGTGGTGGATGAAGTACTCCATCAGGTTCGCCGCCTCGTGCAGCACCGGGTTGCTGATCGGGCTCCACCACGGCGGGTGCGCCACCTTGTCCACCAGCTCGTGGTAGCTGTCGGACCTCAGGGCGGATCGGCGTACCGACTCCGTCCAGCTGGCCAGCGCCGGCACCAGCAGCCCAGGGCCGCTGTCCGGTCGGCGGTCGCGTACCACCAGGTGGGCGGCGAGGTCGGCGGCGGTCCAGTCGCCGCACAACGTGGGTGCGTCGGGGCCGAGCTGGCCCATCAACGCCGCCAGCTCGGCACGTTCGGTCTGCGCGTACGCGGTCATAGCCGACATCTTCCCAGTCTCGTAGTGATCAGCGTCGCTGGGGTTTCGTCGGTCCGGTCTGATAGACAGGCCGGTAAGGACTGAAACGGATTTCAGCCCTGGGACGACGTTGGTGCGGAAGCAGGGCGAACAACCCAGCACAACCAATCCAGCACAGAGGAGACCGGTGGCAGGCGACGGGGTGCTCGGCAAGGGCATGCGGGTGCTGGGGCGCGCGATCCGCGAGGAGCCGGCGGTGTTCGCCCTCGGAGTCGGCGGCAGCGTGCTGTTCGGCGTGATGACGATCGGCTCCGCGTACGTGGTCGGCGCGGTGATCGGCGAGCTGGTGGTGCCGGCGATCGACACCGGCCGGACCACCGTGGCGGCGCTCGCCGCGGCGACCGGGGCGCTGTTCGCGGTCAGCGTGCTGCGGGTGCTGGGGATCCTCGGGCGCCGGCTCGGGGCCGGCTCGATGCAGTTCCGGCTGCAGGCGTCGTACCGGCGCAGAGTCACCCGCCGCTACCTGCGACTGCCGTTGGCATGGCACCACAAGCACCCCACCGGCACCCTGCTCTCCAACGCGAACGCCGACGTCGAGTCGGCGTGGTATCCGATCGCGCCGCTGCCGTTCGCGGTCGGCACCCTGGTGATGCTGGTCGGCGCGATCGGCACGCTGTTCGCCACCGACTGGGCGTTGGCGCTGGTCGGGCTGGCGGTGTTCCCCGCGGTGGGCGGGCTCAACGTGATCTACTCGCGCCGGATGTCGCCACGCGCCACCCGGGCGCAGCAGCTGCGTGCCGAGCTGAGCGCGGTGGCGCACGAGAGCTTCGACGGCGCGCTGATCGTCAAGACCATGGGCCGGGAGGCGGAGGAGACCACTCGATTCCAGGCGAAAGCGCAGGAGCTGCGCGACGGGCTGGTCGCGATGGGCCGGGTACGTGGCCTGTTCGACCCCGCGATGGACGCGCTGCCCAACCTCGGCACCCTGGCCGTGCTGGTGGTGGGCTCGTTCCGGCTGGCCGGCGGCGCGATCAGCGTCACCGAGCTGGTCAGCGCGGCGTTCCTGTTCACGGTGCTCGGCTTCCCGGTACGCGCGATCGGCTGGGTGCTCGGCGAGCTGCCCCGCAGCGTGGTCGGCTGGGAGCGGGTCGACGCCGTACTCCAAGCCACCGGCGACATGCCGTACGGCGGTGACCGGCTGGACGGCGCCGGCCGGCCCGCCGCGCTGGAGTTCGACGACGTCTCCTACAGCTACCCGGCGGCGGAGTCCGATGACGCCCCCGCGCGGGTGCTGCACGACGTGACGTTCCAGGTGCCGGCCGGGCGTACCGTCGCGCTGGTCGGACCCACCGGCTCCGGCAAGTCCACCATCGCCTCGCTCGCCGCGCGGCTGGTCGACCCGGACTCCGGGACGGTACGCGTCGACGGCGCCGACACCCGTACGCTGACCGCCGAGTCGCTGGCCCAGACGGTCGCACTCGTGCCGCAGGTGCCGTTCGTCTTCGACGACACGGTGCGGGAAAACGTCATGCTGGGGCGCGGCGCCGACGGCGACCAGGCCGCGTGGGCGGCGTTGCGCTCGGCGCAGGCGGACGGGTTCGTGGCGCAGCTCGACGACGGCCTCGACACCGAGGTGGGGGAGCGCGGCACCAGCCTCTCGGGCGGGCAGCGGCAGCGGCTCACCCTGGCGCGGGCGCTCGCCGCCGGCCCCCGGCTGCTGGTGCTCGACGACGCCACCAGCGCGGTCGACCCGCGGGTGGAGGCGGCGATCCTGCGCGCGCTGCGGGAGTCTGACGCGGAGGCCAGCGTGCTGGTGGTGGCGTACCGGCGGGCCACCATCGCACTCGCCGACGAGGTGGTCTACACCGAACACGGCCGGGTGGTCGCCCGCGGTACGCACGCCGAGCTGCTCGCCACCGTCCCCGGGTACGCCAACCTGGTCACCGCGTACGAGCGGGACGAGGCCGAGCGCGCCCGCGAGAAGGAGTACGACGAGCCGGGGGTGTCCGCGTGAGCGTGCTGACCGAGGCCGCGCCGGCCGCCGCGCCGCCGTCGACGCTGAGTACGCTGCGGCGCGGGCTGGCGCTCTCGCCGGAGCTGCGTACCGGGCTGGCCGGCACGCTCGGGCTGGCGGTGATCGCCACCGCCGGGCGGGTCGCGGTGCCGGTCGCGGTGCAGCAGGGCATCGACCGTGGGATCCGGGTCGAGGGCGGGCCGTTCTTCGACGTGATCGGCGGCATCGTCGCGGTCACGGTCGCGGTGATGACGGTGACCGTGTTCTGTGGCTACCTGATGAACGTACGGCTCTACCGGGTCACCGAGACCGCACTGGCGGGGGTGCGCACCCGTACCTTCCGGCACATCCACGACCTGTCGATGCTGCACCAGCAGTCCGAGCGGCGCGGCGCCCTGACCTCACGGGTCACCAGCGACATCGACCAGATCAGCCAGTTCCTGCAGTTCGGCGGCGTGATCCTGCTG
>JBOGDG010000021.1:0-15046 GCA_050701655.1 Micromonosporaceae bacterium | reverse complement strand
GCACCGGAGAGCCGGGTCACCAGCCGCCGCAGCCGGACGTCTGTGGGGGCTTCCGCGCGGACGTACACCGTTTCCAGCTCTTGCAGCCCGGCCCACGCGGCGAGCCGCTGGTTGGCGTGCAGTTCGGCAAGGCTGTCGGTGGCCAGCCGGCAGTTCGCGGCGTCCGGTTCGAAGCCGCGCACCATGCCGAGCGAGACGTCGGTGGCGTCACCGGCCTCCGGGCCGCAGACCAGGTCGAGTTCCAGGCGCTCACCCAGAGGCGCCACCGCCAGCCGCAGCCGCCAGGCCAGCAGGCTGCCCGCCAGGCCGGCCCCGACCACGCAGACTCTCATGTGGTCACTTCGCCTGGTCGGCGCCGGTGAACGCGGCGAGCAGCAGATCGGCGCGAGCCTGGTCGGCGGCGCGGCCCGCCAGTAGGCACCGCACCGCCAGCGGGGCGTCGAAGCCGGCGAGGTCGACCGCTTGCTCGGCACGGGCCAACTCCGCGGCGGCCAGCTGGGGCGGTAGCACGGACGCCTCTCCCGCCAGCACGGCGGTGGCCCAGTCGGCGAACTCCTGGTACGCCGGCAGGTTGAAGTCGCTCTCGTGGCGATCCGGACGGTCCCAGCTCAGGTACAGCCGCAGCAGGCCGGGGTCCTCCTGGTGCAGGAACTCGTGCGCCCACACCGCGTGCTCCCGACTGGTGGAGAATTTCGCGCCGCTGAGCCGGTAGAACTCGTTGACCACCAGACCGACCTTCTCGGCGGGCACCCCGAGTGCGTCGAGCAGCGCCGGGAACATGATCGCGTAGTAGAAGACGTTGTCGATGCCCTCGAAGAACCAGAGCCGCTCCACGCCCTGCCACGCCTTGGCGCAGGCCGCCCCGGTCACCGGGCGGGCGCGTACGGAGGTCTCGTCGACCGCCTGGGCCACCGCGTACGCGTAGCCGAAGGCCATCTCCGCCCAGACATCCAGGCGGTGTCCGGCGACCGGCCCCGCGCTCAGCTCGATCCCCCAGTCGGACGGATAGCTGAGTACGACGTCCGGCAGCCCCACGGCGAGATAGTGCCGGACCAGCCGCCACACCCGGGGCGGCAGATCGGTCCGGCCCCAGATCTCCAGCAGCTGTCCCCGGTACGCCTCCAGCCGCAGCACCGGGACCGGGTCCGGCAGCGGCCGGGGTGCGCCGCCACACGCGGTGCAGGCTGGGTCGACCAGGTTCAGCGCGCTGGTGAAGGTGCCGCAGCCCTCGCAGGTGCCGCCGTTGGAGCCGGCTCCGCAGACGGCGCAGGTACCCGTCACGTACGCGTGGTGCATGGTGCGGCCGCACTCTTCGCACCCGGCCATCCTGGCCGACTCCAGTGGCAGGTCACCGGTGTCGAGCAGGCCGGTGAACAGGTCGGTGACCGCCTCCCGGTAGTCGGCGTCGCCGGCCGGGTCGATGAAGACGTCGTAGTCGATCCGTGCCGCGTCGAAGACGTCCCGGATCTGTCCGATGTAGTCGGCCGCCACCGCTTCCACCGGCCGTTGCGCCGCCCGCGCCCGGGCTAGCACGTAGTTCTGGTGGTAGTCGACGCCGGTCATGGTCACCACCCGCCGGCCGCGGGCCCTGGCCACCCGGGCCGCGACGTCCGCGGCCACGTACGGGCCGGAGAGGTGGCCGAGGTGCAACGGGCCGTTCGGGGTGGGCGGTGGCGTGACGAAGACTGTCGCGCCGGTGCTGTCACCGGTCATCGGAGCCTCCCTGCTGGCCTTCCGGCTGGGCCTGGGGGAGCCAGTAGATGCTGAGCACCACCAGGTCGGTCTCGGGCGAGCGGTTGTGGATCACGTGCGGCTCCTCGCCGGCGAGCAGCACGGCGCCGCCCCGGGGCACCGGGACGGAGGCCCCGTCCGACTCGATCACCGCCGAGCCGTTGAGGAAGACCTGCAGCTCGCCCTCCGGGTGACAGTCCCGGGCACTGGCCGAACCCGCCGGGATGACACACCACATCGCGTCGAACGGGAGGTCGGCCGTTGCCCCCTGGTACTGCTCCCATCTGCCGATCTGAATCCCGTTTGCGGCCATCAGCTCAGCTGAATCCGCGTGAAATGTCTTCATTTGCGATACCCCTCGGCTGACGACTAGCGAGGAAGATGTAATGCAGCGCAACCTTCGCGGACGGCGGTTTCTGCCAGGTATCGCATCGGTTGCATCGGGGGCGGTCCGGCTCGTCAAGGAGGACGACAAATGAGGTTTCTTGCGCTTGGTCCGTTACTGATACGCGGCAACGGGCAGGAGACCTTCATCCGTTCGCCGAAACAGCGGCTGCTGCTGGCGGTGCTGCTCTGCCACCGCAACCAGCCGGTCTCGACCGACCGGCTGATCGACGCGCTGTGGCCGAACCACCCCCCGAAGGTTCCGATCAAGGATGTGCAGGTGCTGGTGCACCGACTGCGCCAGGCGTTGGGTGACGACGATCGGATCGCGAGCGTGGGCTCCGGATACCGCATTCTGACGCGAACCGACGAAATCGACGTGGCGGTGTTTGAGCGGTTCTCGGAGAATGGTCGGCATGCTGCGGCTACGGGCGCAATAGAGCGGGCAACTGAGCAATTACGCAGAGCACTTGAATTATGGCGCGGTGTTCCATTTGGCGACGTTGGGTATAGCCCGGCACTACGCGCCGAACAGGGACGCCTGGAGGAGCGCCGGCTAGCGGTACTGGAGGAGCGGGTAGACGCCGACCTCTCGCTCGGCCGGCACCGGGAACTGGTAGCGGAGGTCACCGTACTGGTCGCCGAGCACCCGACCCGGGAGCGGTTCAGGGGCCAACTGATGCTCGCGCTGTACCGCAGTGGACGCCAGGCCGAGGCGCTGGAGGTGTACCGCGAGGGCCGCCGCGCGCTGGTGGAGGAGTTGGGCGTCGAACCCGGCACCGCACTACGTGAGCTGCACGCCACGATCCTGGCAGCGGACCCGGTGCTCGAGCCGGCGGTGCTGGTCTCCCCCCGGCCGGCCACCCCGCCCGCCCAGCCGGCGATCGCTCCCGCTTTGCTGCCCCGCGACGTCGCGGACTTCACCGGGAGGGAGCAGGAGGTGGTACGGCTGCGGGAGTTGCTGCGGCCGCGTACCGAGCACCCGGCGGTGCCCGTGGTCACCGTGTACGGCGCTCCTGGTGCCGGCAAGACCGCCCTGGCCGTACACGCGGCTCACGCGCTGCTCGGAGAGTTCCCGGACGGTCAGCTGTTCGTCGATCTCGCCGGTGCGTCGGGCCGCCCGGTCGACCCGTACCGCGCCCTGGAGCGTCTGCTGCGGGCGCTGGGTGCGGACTCCGGGCTTCCCGAGCGGCCGGACGAGCGGATCGACGTCTACCGCAGCCGGCTCGGCGGCCGCCGGTTGCTGCTGGTGCTCGACGACGCCGCCAGCCCCGCCCAGGTGCGTCCGCTGCTGCCGGGCACCGCCGGACCTGCGGTCCTGGTGACCAGCCGGCGCCCGATGGCGACCCTGGAGGGGGCGGTCCGGGTCCCGCTGGGGAAGCTGCCGATGGCGGACGCGGTACGCATGCTCGGCAGGGTGGCCGGCCGGGACCGGGCCGCCGAGGAGTCGGAGGCAGCCGCCGACATCGTACGGATCTGCGGCCACCTGCCGCTGGCGATTCGCATCGCGGGCTGCCGGCTGGCCACCCGGCCGCACTGGTCGCTGCAGCGGTTCGCCGCCCGGCTGTCGACCGGACCTGTCCGGCTCGACGAGCTGGCCGTCGACGACCTGGACCTACGGGAGGTGGTGACGCGTAGCTTCGCGATGCTGGACCAGGACGTCTCCGTGGCGTTCGGCCAGCTGGTTCGGCACAGCCAGACCGAATTCACCGCGGGGTCGGCGGCGTCGCTGCTGGGGTGCGATGAGGGCAGCGCCGAGGAGATCCTGGAGGCGCTGGTGGAAGGCCACCTGCTGGAGATGACCCGAGCTGACGGGCAGGACATGGCTGCCTACCGGTGGTCCGATCTGGTCCGCCGGTTCGGTCGGGAATGTCACAGCGGCGAGCTGGCCGCACGGCTGGTCAGTTCGCCCGGGCTCGCCCCCGCATCCGGCCGGGATTCGCGCGACCTCCACTCCTGGGCCGCGACACCGACCCCCTAACGCACGCGCATGGCTGTGAGCCACTATCTGGCCGCCTTGTTCCGCAGCTCAGCCCACGCGCTCGTCAGGCGCCGCACCACCTCGGTCAGTACATCAGTCGGAAAGGTGTACGGCAGCCGGATGTAGCTGTCGTGAGCACCGCTCGGATCCATCGCTGCACCCGGTACCACCTCCACCCCGTGCCGCAGCGCCACCTGGGCGAAGCCCTGGGCGTCGACCCCGGGAAGCTCGATCCACAACGCCGATCCGGTACGGGGGACCCGGTACCGCCATTCCGGAAGCTGCTCGGTGAGCAGCTCCACGAGATGTCCCAGCCGCTGCCGCAGCACCGCCGAGCGGGCCGCGGTGATCTCAGGCAGCCGCGGCAGCAGCCGGGCGACCAGCGCCTGGTCGAGGATCGGGCTGCCCAGATCGGCGAGCGCCTTTTGCCGGGCCAGCCGCTCGATGATCTCCACCGGTGCCCGGATCCATCCGATGCGCAGGCCACCCCACACCGTCTTGGCCAGCGAGTCGGTGGAGAGGATCTCCGAGCCTGGTACGGCGTACCCCGCGATCGGCGGGGGAGCATCCGGGGCGCCGCTGTTGTACGCGTTGTCTTCCAGGATCGGTACGCCGTGGCTGGCGGCGATCTCGGCGAGCCGCCTGCGACGGCCCTCCGACATCAGGGTGCCCGTCGGATTGTGCACCGTCGGCATGACGTACAACAGGTCGGGTCTGTGTTCGGTGAACGCCCTGGTCAGGGCGTCGAGCCGGGGGCCGTCCTCGTCGAGCGGGACCCCGGCCAGCCGTGCGCCAGCCGCCACGAAGATATCGAAGCAGCCGGGCCAGCCGGGCGATTCCGTGACGACCACCGACCCCCGCCGCAGGTACAGCTGCGCGGTCAAGGTGAGGGCCTGTGCCACACCGGTGGTCACCAGCACCTGATCCGGTGCGGTCCGTACGCCGGCGGCGGTGAAGTGCGTGGCCACCGCCTCGCGAAGGGCGGGCAGGCCGCGCGGGTGGTAGCCGACGTCCGCGGTAAGTCCCGGCAGATCTTCGGCCAGCAGGCTCGCCAACTCCTCGCCCAGCTCCGGGACCGCACCTTCCATCGCGCGTACCAGCGAGATCACGTCGCCGGGACCGTCGATGAGCCGTTGGAAGATCGACGTCGCCGTGCCTCCCGGCACCCTGCCGTCGGTACGGGAGCTGAGCGGTCCGGGCTGGCGGACCACCCGGGTGCCGCTGCCGTGGCGGCTGTCGACGACCCCGAGCCCGCGCAGCTCGTCATAGGCGGCCACCACGGTCGCCCGGCTGACGACCAACGCCTTGGCCAGGCTGCGCTCCGACGGCAGCCGCCCCCGGGGTTCCAGCGATCCGTCACGTACCGCTTCACGTACGGCGAGAGCGAGCTTGCGGTACAGCGGACCTGGCCCGCTCATCCAGTCGCCCAGGACGTCGATCAGCTCGGCTGGCTCGTAAGAACGGTCCACTTGTCGCCGGATTGGCACGGGCTCGCCGGTGCTCACGCCGTCAGGCTAACGGCATGGACACACTGTTGGCTTTCGCCGCCGCCTCCATCGCGCTGATCGTGATCCCCGGCCCCAACGGGATCTACATCATGACCAGAAGCGCCGCTCAAGGACCACGCGCCGGTCTGGTCTCCGCGCTGGGCGTCGAGACCGGCACCCTGGTGCACATCGGGTTCGCCGTGCTGGGCGTCGCCGCGCTGGTCGCGACCTCGCCGGTGGCGTTCAACATCCTGAAGTACGGGGGAGCGGCGTACCTGCTGTATCTGGCGGCGCGCACGATCCTGCGGCCGTCCGAGCTCGACCTCACCGGCGAGGCGACCGCGCTCCCGCTGAGCCGGGTGTTCCGCGACGGCGTGGTGGTCAACGTACTCAACCCCAAGGTCGCGCTGTTCTTCCTGGCCTTCCTGCCGCAGTTCGTCGACGCCGACGCGGGCATGGCGGCGGCGCGTACCCAGATGGTGGTCCTGGGCGCGGTGTTCTTCGTGCTGGCGCTCGCCCTGGACGCGGGGTACGCGATCGCCGGCGCCGCTGCCCGCTCCTGGCTGAGCCGCCGTCCCGGCCACGGCTACAGCTACGTCATCGGCGGCGTGTACGTCGCTCTGGCCGCGTACGCGGTCCTGGCCAGCTGACAAAGTCCCGATTCACGGTTTGGAGGCGTACACATGGAGACTGTTCGGGTGACTGCGCTGATCGCGGCGACACTCACCACCGGGCTGATGGCGGGGTTGTTCGCCGCGGTCAGCTACTCGGTGATGCCTGGGCTGCGGCGTACCGACGACCGGACCATGGTCGGTGCGATGCGCCAGATCAACCGGGCGATCCTGAACGGTTGGTTCGCGCTGTGCTTCGGGGGCGCCTTCGTGTTCACGGCGCTGGCCGCGGTGCTGCACCTCGGGAGGGCGCCGTTGCCGTGGATCGTCGCCGGGCTGGTGCTGTATGTGGCGACGCTCGGCACCACGTTCGGCGTCAACGTGCCGCTCAACAATCAGCTGGATGCCGCCGGCGTGCCCGACCAGGCGAGCGAGCTGGCGGCGGTACGACAGCGCTTCGAGGCTCCCTGGACCCGCTGGAACCTGATCCGTACGGTGACCAACCTCGCCGCGTTCGGCTGCCTCACCTGGGCGCTGGTGTTGTGAGTGCTCCGATGTCGTACCCCCATGGCACTGTCATCTCCAAACCGCGATTCTGCCCGAGGAGGACGCACCGGTGATGAGCGACGAGGGACAGCGGGAGCGGGCCGCGCGACCGGAGGACCTGAGCCGGTTCTTCGTGGAGAGAGCCAACGCCGGCGATGTCGAGGGGCTGGTGGCGCTCTACGAGCCCGACGCGGTGCTGGCCCTCCCGGCTGGCCAGATCACGACCGGCAGCGAGGCGATCCGGCAGGAGTTCCGCCAGCTGCTCGCCGACAACCCGACCTTCGCCCCCGGCGAGCTGCGCCCGGCGCTGCGCCACGGTGACCTGGCGCTCACCTCCACCCGACTCCCCGGTGGCGGCGCCACGGCCGAGGTGGCACGCCGTCAACCGGACGGCACGTGGCTGTGGGTGATCGACGAGCCGAACATCATCTGATAGCGCCCGTGTTCTCCGTGAGCGAGCCCGGCAAAAGGTAGCGTGCGACAGTGAACGCCGCGATCGAAATCGCACCAGACCATTGACGTTCAGGAGGTGTGATGCGAGCGATTCAGGTGACCAGTACGGGTGGTCCCGAGGTGCTGCAGCCGGTGGACCGCGAGCCGGGGCCGCTGGCCGACGGGCAGGTACGGGTCGAGGTGGCCGCCGCCGGGGTCAACTTCATCGACATCTACGAGCGCACCGGGCTGTATCCGCGGCAGCTGCCGTACGTCCCGGGCAGCGAAGGCGCCGGCCGGGTCGTGGAGGTGGCGGCGGATGTCACCGGCCTCCGGGTGGGTGACCGGGTGGCGTGGCAGGGGGTGCCCGGATCGTACGCCTCGGAGGTCGTCGCGCCCGCCTGGCAGCTGCTGCTCGTGCCCACGGAGATCAAAGACCAGCACGCTGCCGCGCTGCCGCTGCAGGGGCTCACCGCGCACTACCTGGCGACGAGCTCGTACCCGATCCAACCGGGTGACACCGTGGTGGTGCACGCCGGAGCCGGCGGAGTCGGCCTGCTGCTGACCCAGATCGCGAAGCTGCGCGGTGCCCGGGTGATCACCACGGTCTCCACTCCGGAGAAGGCGGAGCTGTCCCGGGCGGCCGGCGCCGACCTGGTGGTCGGCTACGACGAACTCGCCGAGGCGATACGCCGCGACACCGGCGGCGTAGGTGTCGCCGCCGCGTACGACGGCGTCGGCCAGGACACCTTCGACACCTCGCTGCAGTCGCTGGCGCCGCGCGGCGCACTGGTGCTCTACGGCCAGTCCAGCGGCAAGGTGGGGCCGCTCGATCTGGACAAGCTGCGGCTCGGCGGCTCGCTGAGCGTCAGCCGGCCGACCCTGAAGGACTTCGTGGCCAGCCGCGACGAGCTGCGCCGCCGCGCGGGGGAGCTGTTCGACTGGGTGACCACGGGTCGGGTCGCCGTACGGGTCGGCGGCGTCTATCCGCTCGCCGACGCCGGGACCGCGCACGCCGATCTCGCGGGCCGGCGTACCACCGGGAAATTGTTGTTGTCTCCATGAGGGACAGACGTGCCGTCGCTCGCCGGCTTCGCTACAGCTAGGGGCCAGGTGTCGCCGCTGACCGGCGGTCCGCCTGACGTCGCGCCACAATCAGGCGGGCTCGGGGTTGGTGGTGCTGCTCGCCCGCCGGGGCCACGCGTAGGAACTGCTCACGGAGCTGGCTGACGAATTCGTCTCCTCGGCTGATGGCGAGCGCACGCAGCGGCCCCGACCGGGAGTACGCGTCGAAGAAGGCCGACGCGTCGGGGTGCGACATCGGGAAGGTGACGTACTCGTCGCGTACCACAGTCGCGTCCTGCGCCGCCAACGCTGCCGTGAGGCCGTTCTCCCAAGCGCGGTCTGCCGCGGGGACGCGAGCGCGTACCAGCGCCGCCATGAGTGCGAACGGTCCGGTGCGCTCGGTCTCGCCGGGCCAGTAGGCGACGGACAGCCGTCCGCCTGGGCGAAGCGCGGCCGCCCATGACCGGATGGCGAGTTCGGGCTCGGGAAGCTGCTGGAGCCCGAACACCGACACCACGCCGCCGCACCTGTCGGACCATTGCGGATCAAGTGTCGAGGCGTCGCCTTCGACGATCCGCACCCGCGGCCATCGGGCGGCTCGCTGGCGGGCCCGGCGCACCATGCCGGCGGACAGGTCGATGCCGACGATCTCGCGATCAGGGAAGCGCTCGACCAACGCGGGAAGCTCGGGGAACGTACCGCAGCAGGGCACCAGGATCGGACCGCCGGGGAGCTCGGCGTCAGTGATCGCCTCGACCGCACGGTTCACCCAGCGGGCGAACCGGGGCACGAAGTAGGCCTCGTAGCCGTCGGCTGCCTCATCCCAACCTCGCGCTGTGCGAGCCAGCTGTTCGGCGTGATCTGACGCCACGTTACGCCGGGCGCCCCGCCGCCTTGGCGGGATCTTGTCCTGCGACCAGCAGCTGCAAGATCCCGTTGGCGCGCAGCACTCGGCGCACCAGGTCGGGCGGGTCGACGACTTGGTAGGTGCAGCCCGCGCGACGGGCGGCGTTATGACCCGCGACGAGGACCCCGACGGCGCCGGAGTCGAAGAACGTTACCTGGCGCAGGTCGACAACCAGATGGCCGACGCCACTGTCGATGGCCGCCAGGATCGTGCGACACAGCTCGTCATGTGCGGCCAGATCCACGTCCCCGGCGATCACGAGCCGCCGGGACCGGTCGCCAGTTACGACCTGACTGATCTTGCACGTTGGATCCATCGCACACCTCCCACACACATCCACGGCGGGCCCACCGCAGCTTAGGTGCGCCTGATACCCGGAACCCTACTTGTCAGAGGATTTGGCGGCGGTCATCCTTCTGGCCGAACCCGACGGCGATCGGCCCGCGTTCGCCATCCCCCACCAGGTATCTCCTGCACGGCTGGGACCCGCCGCCCTCGTGTGCCGCAGTGGACCGAACGTTACGCCATGCGAACCGCAGCGCTGGTTACGAGGGGTGCGATTCCTATCATTACGCCCGAATGCCAGAGCATCAGACCCGACAAATAGAGCGGGTTGTGAACGATCCCCGGGTTTGGTGCAAACCAGTGGATGCGCAAAGCTCGGGACGGTCAGAGCGCCGCGATAAGACCAGGCCGGTTGTGGCGACGCCGGTCCCTGCTGTTGAGTGCGTGGACGAGTTCTGGCTCCCTTTGGGAGCTTTGGCCGAATTGCGATCTTGGTGGGTTGCTCGTTGGTAGCTTGGCGGCCATGTCAAAGATCGTGTGGTGGGAGATCGAGGCGCCTGATCCGGAAGGGTTTCAGCAGTTCCATGCGGAGATGTGGGGTTGGACGTTCCGGCGTGCCTTTGAGGACTCGGGGCTCGATGCTGAGTATTGGATCATCGCATCGGCTGGGGAGGCGATTGGCGGTCTGCAGCGGGCGGCGACATCAACGCGGCCGCATCCCGGCGTGCGACTCTATCTGCAGGTCGACGATCTTGAAGAAGTGCTCGGGAAGGTCGAGTCGCTTGGAGGTCGGGTAGAGCGCCGGCGGACTGAGCTTGGTGGGCGTGATGGTTGGTATGGCACGGTGATTGATCCAGCAGGGGTTACCGTCGGGTTGTGGACGGCAGCTCCTCGCACCTGACTCGGTGGGCGCGACCAGAGCTGGGTCCTGCCGTCGCGCTCGGCGACGTCGAAGTGGAAATCAGTGTCGTTCCACTCGGTTTGTCTTCGACAAACTCGGTCCAGTTGTCAAGCACCCATTGGTCCTCGAAATGCTCGGTTTGTGGGGCGGGCGGGACTTGAACCCGCGACCGAGGGATTATGAGTCCCCTGCTCTGACCAACTGAGCTACCGCCCCGCGGCGGCAAGCCTACCGCTGGTCACCTCGCGGAGTCGGCGGGACCACGACTCGTGCGTACACCCGGAGTGGTTCGGTGAATACCTGATTTCCTGGCGTGTCGCGAGGGCAGGGGCTGGCCCCAGGCCGAGTTATGCGGTAGAGCTGTGACGGCGTAACTGATTGACGTTGAGCTATCGGAGCAGAGGGGAGAGGGACGCGATGGGGCGCAGCACGGTGTGGACTTCGCGGATCCGGCGGGCGTCCAGCGAGTGGGAGCGTGAGCTCTTCATCGACGGGATGTCCCCCGAGGAGGTCCGAGGCGCCCTCTACGACGTCACCCGCACCATCGATCACCTGCGGATCTCGCTGGCCGCGGTGGGGCAGGTCGCGGACTCCTGGGCCGAGGATCGCGGCAGGCACCAGGAGAACGTCAAGATCGCCCGGCAACGGCTAACCGCCGCCGTGGAGAAGCTGAAGCCGATCGCGCAGGATCTGCAGGCCGCCTTCTACGCCTTCGACGACGTGGCGCACGATGCTCCGGAAGCGCATCGGACGGAGCCCGCGGCCGCCACAGCGCCCGGGATGCCCGGTGGGCCGCCGCTGCCGATGCCTCGGGACACCCGCGCCGCCAGCTGATCCCGCGGTACGGACGCGTGGGATAGCTCACCCGGCGTGATCATGTCGCACCGCCCCAGCGGTTGCTAGCGTCGCCGGTAATGAGCGACGAAGCTCCGTACCCGGACAACGTCGCTGCGTCGGGCCCGGCGACGTTCGCAGGAGCCACAGACCAGGCTCGTACCCCCATCGGTGTGCTACGTCGACTGCTCGACGGCAACCGCCGGTTCTTCTCCGGTGCGCCCCGCCACGGCTACGACGTGACCCAGGCGCGCCGCCGTGCCGAACACCCGCGTCCGGTGGCCCTGGTGGTCGGCTGCATCGACTCCCGGGTGCCACCCGAGGCGGTGTTCGACCAGGGCTTCGCAGAGCTTTTGGCGGTACGCACCGCGGGTCACGTGCTGGACGTGGCGGCGGTGGCGTCGGTGGAGCTGGCGGTACGCAAGCTGCGGGTGCCGCTGATCGTGGTGCTCGGCCACGAGTCCTGTGCCGCGGTGGAGTACGCCGTGGACGCCACCCACCGCGGCGAGCGACCCGGCGGCGGGCTCGCGACCCTGGTCGACCGGATCGCCCCCAGCGTGCCGCTGGACCCGGCACTGTCGGGCACCCAGACGTACGAGGGGGCGGTACGCGGGCACATCGCCGCCACCGTGAACGCCGTACGGGCGATCCCCGCCGTGGCTGACGCGGTGCGGGCGGGTGAGCTGGCGGTGGCGGGCGTCCGGTACGGGGTCACCTACGGCCGCGCCCAGCTGGTGGTCGCACCCGACCCGGCACCCAGCGCAGCGCCGGCCTCAGACGCGACGCGGACATGATGATGCCCCCGGCGCGTACCGGGGGCATCGAACGCGGCTCGCGTCAGGTCACTCGCCGAAGACGCCGGCGTCGACCAGCCGCTTGGCGATGACATCCCAACCGTGGTCCGGGTGGACCTCGGCCAGGGCGTCGAGCTCAGAGCGGACCTTGGTGCCGTGGCCGGCCTCGGCGAGCACATTCATCTGGTCGGTGAACTCGTCCGAGTCGGTGGCGACGTGCACGGTCCTACCGTCGGTGATGTTGCGGATGTAGGCGTGCTTCCCGCCGTTGAGCGGAATCACGTACTTGAACTCGCCGAGGACGCTGAGCGCTCCGCCACCGGCGGTGCCGGCGCGGACCGAGGCGCGCGCGGTCTTGGACTGGTTGCTGGCCACGCGGGTGACTCCTTGCGGGGTGTTTGGGCGGGCGGGGGACAGAGCTGACGGCCGGGTGAAGAAACACGCCGGCCGCGCGCACCTTACCTGACGGAACCAGGACTCCGACGCTCGGGTGCACTACCAGAGTAACGGCTCGGGAACATGTACCGCACCTAACAGGAAACGGTGAAACCGAAATCCCGATCCGGCTGGCGCGACCTGGGGTTTTACCGTCATCATGGAACCCGCCAGGTGACAACTGGCGACCTCGCGGATGCGCGATCGACCGACTGTCTGGGTCGCAGGGGAAGGCGTACCACAGACAACCGGGAGGTCAACGTGCCGACGCGTGGCGTTGTTTACGTTCACTCGTGCCCGCCCGCCGTGTGCCCGCACGTCGAGTGGGCGATTTCGCGCGTCCTCGCCACGCCGGTACGGCTGCAGTGGACCGCGCAGCCCGCGGATCCGTCCACGCAGCGTGCCGAGTGCGCGTGGAGCGGCCGCAGGGGCACCGGCACGGAGCTCGCCGCCGGGCTGCGCCAGTGGGCGATGATCCGGTTCGAGGTGACCGAGGAGCCGAGCCCTGGCGTGGACGGCGAGCGGATCATGTACGTGCCGGGGCGGGGCGTGTTCCGGGCCGCGATGAGCGCCAACGGCGACATCCTGGTGCCCGAAGACCGGCTGCGTGCCCTGCTCAGCCAGGCCACCGCCGAACACGCGCTCGCCCATGGTGTGGACCGGCTGCTGGGCACCGCGTGGGACGCCGAGCTGGAGCCGTACCGCCACGCGGGGGACGGCGCACCGGTCACGTGGCTCACACAGGCGGGATGAATTTCGCCGAACGGGTCGACGGGTACACCGCCCGCCTGATCTGCTAGCTCGGTGCTGTCCCGCCTGACCCCGCCCGTCCTGTCCCCGCCCGTCCTGTCCCCGCTCGCTTTGGCCCTGGCGCTCGCCGCCGGCCTGCTCGCTGGCTGCTCCGGCGACGCGCCCCGCTCCGCTCCATCGGCATCGCCGTCGGCGTCGCCCAGCCCGAGCGGCGATCCCGCCGAGCGTGCCGCTGCGATCGCCGCACAGCTCAACGCCGAGGAGCTGGTGGGCCAGGTGCTGATGCCGTACGCGTACGGCACCCACGCCACGAAGGTGGCCGGCGGCGCCGCCGCGGCGAACCGGGAGGCGTTCGGCGTCGCCACCCCCGCCGAGGTGGTACGCCGCTACCGGCTGGGCGGGCTGATCCTGGTACGCCACACCGGCGACGGCACCGGCGCCACCAACCCGACCTCCAACGTGGACACCCCGGAGCAGGTGCGTACGCTCACCGCCGGCCTGCAGGATGCCGCGGCCGGCGCGCGCGCCGCGAAGCTGGCCGGCGGCCCGGTGCCGCTGCTGATCGGTACCGACCAGGAGCACGGCGTGGTGACCCGGATCCGGGACGGCATGACGCTGCTGCCGACCGCGATGGCGTTCGGCGCCGCCGCCGACCCGGAGCTGACCGAGCGCGCCTGGGCAATGGCCGGCACCGAGCTGGCCGCGGTCGGGGTCAACGTCGACTTCGCGCCCGACGCCGACGTGATCGGCCCGGCGGGCAACGCGGTGATCGGCTCGCGGTCGTACGGGGCTGACCCGGAGGCGGTGGCCGAGCAGGTGGCGGCGGCGGTACGCGGGCTGCGTGGCGCCGGGGTGGCCGCCACCCTCAAGCACTTCCCGGGGCACGGGCACACCACCACCGACAGCCACACCACGCTGCCGGTGCTCTCCTACGGCAGGAGCCAGCTCGACAAGGGCGACCTGCCGCCGTTCCAGTCGGGGATCACCGCTGGGGCGGGGTTGGTGATGACCGGGCATCTGGACGTACGGGCGATCGATACCGGCGTACCGGCGACGTTCTCGAAGAAGGTGCTGGTCGACCTGCTGCGTACCAGGCTGAAGTTCACCGGCGTGGTGGTCTCCGACGCGATGAACATGGCGCCGGCGAAGAAATGGTCGCCGGGCGAGGCGGCGGTACGCGCGATCCTCGCCGGCAACGACGTACTGCTGATGCCGCCGGACCTGGCCGCCGCCCAGCGGGGGCTGCTCGGCGCGATGAAGTCCGGGCGACTGACGCGGGAGCGGATGGTCGCCTCGGTGACCCGGATCCTGACCCTGAAACTCCAGCTCGCCGAGCACCCGCAGCCGAAGCTGTCCGTGGTGGACAGCGCGCCGCACCACAAGGTCGCGGGGGAGCTGGCCGCGGCGGCGGTGACCGTACTGAAGGGGCGCTGTGAAGGTGCGCTGGTGACCGGGTCGGTACGGCTCACCGGCGGCACCGAGCCGCAGCGAGCGTGGCTCGCCGAGGCGCTGCGCGGGCACGGGGTGAAAGTCGGCGGGGACGGCGCCCGGGTGCACCTCACCGGGTACGGCGACGGCACCGGTGATCTGGCACCCGGGGCGGCGGTGACGGTGGGGATGGACACGCCGTACCTGCTGAGCCGGGCGGGCACCCCGACGGTGTTGGCCGCATACGGGGCCAACCGCTCCGCGATGGCCGCGGTCGCCGCGGTGCTAGCCGGAAAGGCGACGGCACCGGGACGCTCCCCGGTGCCGGTCAAAGGCCTGCCCACCACCGCCTGCGGCTAACCAGAACCCATGATCAAGGCTCCCTTGATGTCGTGAGGACAACGTCAAGGGAGCCTTGATCATGGAGCGGGCCGTGACGGCGGCGCCGCCGGGGATCCGTACGCAGTGCTACAGC
>JBOGDG010000020.1:0-15217 GCA_050701655.1 Micromonosporaceae bacterium | reverse complement strand
CCGCCCGGATACAACACCGGTATCCGGGCGAACCTCCGCCTTGCCGGATCGCCGCCTGGCACCTGTCTCGCTCGACCAAGATCCACAGGACAGACCCTAGCTGACGTCGTCGACGGCGGCCGCGGCGAGCACCTGGCGCCAGGTCACCACCGGCGCGGTCAGGCCCCCGGCGCTGGCGGCTCCGGCGACGGCGGCCAGGGCGCGGCGGCGTACGTCGGTGGCGAGCTCGTCGCCGAAGCGCTCCACGAACAGCACCGTACGGGGCCGGGCCAGGCCGCCGAGGGTCTCGCGTACCGCCTCGACCAGCTCGCCGGCCAGCGCCGCGTCCGGCTGGGTGCCGGCGGCCGGCACCACGCAGGCGACCACCGTACGGGCGTCGGCGCGTACCACCACCTCGGCGTCGGCCACGAACGGGTGCTCCAGCAGCACGTCGCGCACCTCGGAGAGCGACACCAGCTGGCCGGACAGGTTGACCACGTCGTCGATCCGCCCCAGGAACTCCAGCCGGCCGCCGGGACGGCGTACCGCCCGGTCACCGGTGGAGTAGACCGACGGGCGGTGCCAGTGATGGTCGGTGTCCGGCGCGCCGGCGCCCTCCACCGCGCGCAGCGTCCCGGCCCACGGCCGGCTCATCACCAGCTCGCCCGGGGTGCCGTCAGGCACCGCGGCGCCGTCCGCGTCAACCACCACCAGGCCGGCGTCCGGCATCCGGTCCGGATCCAGCGGATTGTCCACGGTGACCACGCCACCTAGCTCGATCTGGCCCCAGGCGTCCGCCACAGTTGCTGGTCCGGACCCGTCGGGGGGCGACGCCAGCACCGAGGATGCGACCCAGGCGCGGAGGGCGGGCTCGAACGGCTCGCTCACCGCGATCACCCGGCGCAGGGTACGGCGTACCGGGGCGGGCGGCGGGGCGTCGGACCAGCCGCGTACCCGGTCCAGTACGGACGGCGTGGTGGTCAGCGTGGCGACGCCGTACCGCTCCACGAGCTCCCAGAGCCGGTGATGGGTCGGTACGTCGAGCGTGCCCTCGAACATCACGGTGGTCTCGCCCCAGGCCAGCGGCCCGATCACGCCGTGCACCTGGGCGGCGAGCCACGAGATGTCGCCCGCCAGCCAGAACACCCCGCCGGGGCTGAGGGCGTACCGGTGGAGCGCGATGGCGAGCGCCAGCGAGGACGCGGTGCCGTGCACCACCGCCACCGGGCGCCCCCGCCGGTTCGCCAGGTTGACCGCGAGCAGCGGGTGCGCCGACGGCAGCTCCGCCGGCGACGCGTCGGGCGGCGGCGTACCGGGGCGGGACTGCGCCACCAGGTCGTGTAGCCAGCGGTCGCCCTCGTACCAGGCCACGTCCAGGCCGGTACGGCGTACCACCACCGTGTGCTCGACGCCGTGCACCGCGGTGAGCGCCTCGTCGGCGCGCGCCTTGGCGGGGATGATCGTGCCGTGCCGCCAGGCGCCGTCCTGGGTGATCAGCAGCTTCGGTCGTACGTCGTCGAGCCGCTCCGCGAGCGCCTCCACCGGCAACGGCATCGGCAGTACGGTGAACAGTGCCCCGATCCGGGCGCAGGCCAGCATCGCGACCACGGTCTCGGGCAGCCAACCCAGGTGCAGCGCCACCCGGTCGCCGGCGCCGACCCCGAGGCCCCGCAGCGCGGCGGCGAGCGCGAGCACCTCCTCATGCAGCTGCCGGTAGCTCAGGGTGCGCCGGTCGCCGGGCTCGCCTTCCCAGTGGATCGCCGGCTGGCCGGCGCGGGTGGCCAGGTGCCGGTCGACGCAGTTGACCGCCAGGTTGAGCGTCCCGCCGGCGAACCATTCGCCGTAGCTTCCCGATGGGCGGTACAGCGCGTCCGGCCGGCGCTGCCAGTCGATCAGCTCGGCCACGGCACCCCACCGCGCCAGGTCAGCACGCTCGGCCGGCAATCCCGCCGCCACCGGTTCGGCCGTCGCCGGCGGATCGGGCAGCGCCGCCGGGTCGGACAGGGCCGGCGGATCGGGCAGGGCCGCGGCCGGCCGGCGCGAGGCGTCAGGCATGACCCAGAGTCCTTCCGGCCGCGGTGGCCGCCCGGGTCAGGTGCCCCGCGGCCGAGCCGACCGACTCCTCCGGTACGGCGACCGCCAGCGCGGCGACACCGTGGCCGCCGCTGGTGAGCACCGGCACCGCGACCTCCACCCCGAAGCCGCCCACGTCCTCGGTGCACAGGTACGGCGCCGCCCGCCACTGCGCCCGCTCGGCGTCGGCGAGCGCCCGGTCGGCGTCGTTGGCCGCCCCGTACGCGTGGTCCCAGCCGGCGTCGGAGGCGTGCGCCGCGAGCACCCGGCCGGCGGCGGTACGCAAAGCCGGCAGCACCCGGTGCGGGTCGCGGTAGAGCCCGGCGTCGCGTCCGTCGATGCGGTCCACGTACGCCACGGAGCCGCGCACCAGCAGCGCGACGTGTACGGAGGCTCCGATCGCGTCCCGCAGCGGCAGCAGGTACGGCGAGAGCGCCGCCAGCACGGGCAGCCGCCCCAGGTAACGCTGGGAGAGACGTACCAGCTCGGGGCCGAGCCCGTAGCGGGAGGAGCGGGGATCCTGCTCGGCCAGCCCGGCGTGCACCAGGGAGCGCAGCAGCCGGTGCACGGTGGGTACCGAGAGCCCGGATCGCTCGGCGAGGTCGGTCAACTGCTGGTGCGCCGGCCCCTCGGAGAGCAGGTTGAGCAGCAGCACCGCGTTGCGCACCGTACCGAGGGTGCCGCGGGCATCGGCGACGGCCGGTTGGCTGGCGCCGCGCTGCGCTTCCACTTCTGTCACACGCGCACCGTACCAACCGGAAGCACGTTTCGGATAGCTCTATTGACTTTCATATAGTGAAAACGTAGCGTCCGATTCACGGGGCCGAAACACACCCGGAGGGCTGCGTGATCACCCGCGAGTACCGCTTCCCGCTCAACGGCAGCACCGTGCCGCCCCGGGCGCCGTTGCTGGAGGTCTCCGACCTGTCGCTGCGCTTCGGCGGCGTGCGCGCCCTGCACGAGGTCGGGCTGACCGTTACCCAGGGCGCGATCCACGCCGTGATCGGCCCCAACGGCGCGGGCAAGTCCAGCCTGCTCAACTGCGTCTCCGGGCTCTACCGGCCGCAGCGGGGACGGGTGGTGCTGCACCACGACGGCGGTACCGTGTCGCTGCTCGGCCGCAGGCCACACCGGATCGCCCGGCTCGGGGTCGCCCGCTCCTTCCAGAACATCGAGCTGTTCCGGCACCTCACGGTGCTGGAGAACCTGATGCTCGGCCGGCACGTACACACCAGTCATTCCCTGCTCGCGTCGCTGCTCTGGTACGGCCCGGCGCGGCGCCAGGAGCTGCGGCAACGGGAGTACGTGGAGGAGGTGGTCGACCTGCTGGAGCTCGCCGCGGTACGCCACAAGCCGGTCGGCACCCTGGCGTACGGCTACCAGAAGCGGGTCGAGCTGGGGCGCGCGCTCTGCCTGCAGCCGTCGGTGCTGCTGCTCGACGAGCCGATGGCCGGGATGAACGCCGAGGAGAAGGAGGACGTGGCCCGCTACATCCTCGACGTGAACGAGCTGCGCGGCGTCACCGTGGTGCTGATCGAGCACGACATGGACGTCGTGATGGACATCTCGCACCGGGTCACCGTGCTCGACTTCGGCGAGCTGATCGCCGACGGCACGCCGGACGCGGTGCGCTCCGACCAGCGGGTGATCGAGGCGTACCTCGGGGAGGAGATCACGTGAGCGAGCTCACCGGCCGGCAGAGCAGCGCTACCTTCCCGAAGCTGCTGCGGGACCTCGCCGCCGACCGGCCGCACGACGTCGCGCTGCAGGAGAAGCGGTACGGCGTCTGGCAGCCGATCAGCTGGGCCGACTACCAGCAGCGGGTACGCGACTTCGCCCACGGACTCGCCGAGCGGGGCGTCGGGCGCGGCGACGTGGTGGCGGTGCTCGGCGACAACCGTCCCGAGTGGTTGATCTCCGAGCTGGCGGCGCAGTGTCTGGGCGCTGCGGTGGTCGGGGTCTACCCGACCAGCATCGGCGAGGAGATCGTGCACATCCTCTCCACCGCCCGGATCCGGGTGGTCGTCGCCGAGGACCAGGAGCAGGTCGACAAGCTGATCCGGCTCACCGCACAGCTGCCCGAGCTGGAGCACGTCATCTACTACGACCCGCACGGTCTGGAGCACTACGACCAGCCGTACCTGCGGAAGTTCACCGAGGTCGAGGCGGCGGGGCGGGAGTACGGCGCCGGGCGCGACGGCTGGCTGGACGAGCAGATCGCGCAGGGCGAGCCGGACGACATGGCCGTCATCTGCACCACGTCCGGCACCACCGCGCGCCCCAAGCTGGCGCAGCTCAGCCACGCCAACCTGCTCTCGATGGCCGAGCACCTCACCAGCGTCGACACCATCCGGCCCGGCTACCGGTACGTCTCCTTCCTGCCGCTGGCCTGGATCGGCGAGCAGATGCTCGGCGTCGCCTGCGGGCTGTCCGCCGGCCTCACGCTGAGCTTCCCCGAAGACGCCGCGACGGTACGCGCCGACCTGCGCGAGATCGGGCCGGACGTGATGTTCAGCCCGCCCCGGATCTGGGAGTCGATGCTGTCGGAGGTGCAGGTCCGGATCGACGAGTCCGGCTGGCTCAAGCGCAGGGTGTTCGGCTGGGCGTACGGGATCGGCGACCGGTACGCCGAGCGCCGGGTACGCGGCGAAGCCGGCCGGCGCGGGCTGATCCACCGGCTCGCCGACCTGGTCGGGCTCCGGCCGGTCCGGGACCAGCTCGGGCTGGCGCGGCTGCGGCGCGGCTACACCGGTGGCGCCCCGCTCTCCCCTGACGTGTTCCGGTTCTTCCAGGCGATCGGCGTCAACCTGAAGCAGATCTACGGGCAGACCGAGATCTGCGGGATCGCCGTACTGCACCGCGACGACGACGTACGGTTCGCCACCGTCGGCGCCCCGATCCCCGGCACCGAGCTGCGGATCGACGACGACGGCGAGATCCTGCTCCGCTCGGGCAGCGTGCTGCGGGGCTACCTGCACAACGAGGAGGCCACCCGGAAGGCGGTCGACCCCGACGGCTGGCTGCACACCGGCGACGCCGGGTACGTCGAGGACGGCCACCTGGTCGTGATCGACCGGCAGGCCGACGTGCTGTCCCTGCCGGACGGCACCCGGTTCTCGGCCGCGTTCATCGAGAACAAGCTGAAGTTCTCCCCGTACATCGAGGAGGCGGTCAGCTTTCACGGCGAGGCCGGGATCACCGCGATCGTCTGCATCGACCCGGCGACGGTCGGCGCGTGGGCCGAGCGGGAACACCTCAGCTACACCACGTACACCGACCTGGCCGGCAAGCCCGAGGTGGCGCAGCAGGTCGCCGAGGACATCTGGCGCGCCAACACCGACCTGCCCGAGCCGATCCGGGTACGCCGGTTCGTGCTGCTCCACAAGCAGCTCGACCCCGACGACGACGAGATCACCCGTACCCGCAAAGTACGCCGAAACGTGGTCTCCGAGCGGTACGCGACCATCATCGCCGCACTCGACGCGGGCGCCGAGACCGTCGAGGTGAAGACCACCGTGACGTACCAGGACGGCACCCGCGTGGACCGGTTGATCCCGCTGCGGATCGTCGACCTGACCGGCTTCGCGCCCCCCGTGGGCCGCCGCCGGCGCCCCGTCTGGAGTGGTCGGGCATGAGCGAATTCATTCAGCTCACGGTGTACGGCCTCGCAAACGGGGCGGTGCTCGCACTGGCCGCGCTCGGGTTCGTCCTGATCTACAAGGCGACCAGCGTGATCAACTTCGCGCAGGGCGAGTTCCTGCTGATCGGCGGCTACCTGTTCTACACCTCGTTCGTGATCTTCCAGCTGCCGTGGGCGGTGGCGGTGGTGGCGGGGGTGATCGGCGCGGCGGCGCTCGGCGTGGTGATCGAGCGGTTGATCCTGCGCCCACTGATCGGCGAGGAGCCGATCTCGGTGATCATGGTGACGATCGGGCTGGCCGCGATCCTGCGGGCGGTGGTGCAGATGTTCTACGGCACCAGCCCGCGCCAGATGCCCGCGGTGCTGCCGACCGGGTCGATCGACATCGGCGGAGCGTCCGTACCAGTGAACCGGCTGTCGGCGATCGTGGTCGCGGCGGTGGTGCTGGGCGGATTCGCGGCGTTCTTCCGCTGGTCCCGGCACGGGATCGCGATGCGGGCGGTCGCCGACGACCAGCAGGCCGCCCTGGTGCAGGGGATCTCGGTGCACCGGGTGTTCGCGATGGCGTGGGGGATGGCGGCGGTGAGCGCACTGATCGGCGGCATCCTGCTCGCGGACCTCACCGAGGTCAGTCAGAACCTGGTCGGCTTCGGCCTGATCGTGTTCCCGGTGGTGATCCTGGGCGGGCTCGACTCCATCCCCGGCACCATCGTCGGCGGCCTCACCATCGGCCTGATCAGCCAGTACGCCGAGGGCTTCTCTCCCGGCGCATCGCAGGTGGTCCCGTACGTCGCCCTGGTGTTGATCCTGCTGGTCCGCCCGTACGGGCTGTTCGGCCAGGTCCGGATCGAGCGGGTCTGAGGAGGCAACGCACATGGCAGCGACCGCCACCGGCGTCTACCACACCAGCTACGCCTCCGAGCTGCGGCTGCGGCACACCAACGCGGAGCAGACCCGGCTCTGGCTGATCTACGCCGGCCTGATCGCGATCCCGTTCGTGGTCGACCCGTACTGGCTGGGGATCGTGAACACCATCGGGATCGCGGTGGTGGGAGCGGTCGGGTTGAACATCCTGACCGGCTTCACCGGGCAGATCTCGCTCGGCCAGGGCGGCTTCCTCGCCGTCGGCGCGTTCACCTCGGCGCTGCTGTCGACCCGCGCCGGGATGCCGGTGCCGCTGTCGATGGTGGCCGCGGTGCTGGTCACCGCCGGGATCGGGGCGTTCTTCGGGCTGCCCGCGCTGCGGCTGAAGGGGCTGTACCTGGCGATCGCGACGCTGGCCAGCCAGGAGATCATCCTGTTCGTGGTACGCCGCTGGGGCTGGCTCACCGGCGGTCAGGGCTTCCTCGACGTGGACCGGCTTTCGCTGTTCGGCTTCAAGATCCAGCGACTCAACTTCGAGTTCACCTGGTACTGGATCATCACCGGGATCGCGGTGCTGGCGGTGCTGGGCGCACGCAACCTGTTCCGTACCGCGCTGGGCCGCTCGTTCATGGCGGTACGCGACCAGGACATCGCCGCCTCCGCGATCGGGGTCGACCTGACCCGTACCAAACTGCTCGCCTTCGCCGTCTCTTCGGGCTACGTCGGCCTCGCCGGCGCCCTGACCGCCCATTACACCGAGACCGTGACCTGGGAACGGTTCACGCTCGTGGTCTCGATCCAGTACCTCGCGATGATCATTGTCGGCGGGCTCGGCAGCGTAGCCGGAGCCGTCTACGGCGCCGCGTTCATCATGCTGCTGCGCCCGCTGCTGGCAGAGCTGGCCGCGCTGCTCAAGCCGTACGTGCCATTTCTCGCCGACCAGCTACCGGCGTTCCAGGTGGCGGCGTTCGGCCTGGTGATCGTGCTGTTCCTGCTCTTCGAGCCGAGGGGGCTCAACCGCATCTGGCAACGGGTCAAGGACTACGTACGGTTCTGGCCCTTCCGCTACTGACACCGACGCTACTGACACCGACGCTACTGACACACCGACGCTACTGACCGGAGGCACCACATGAAACTCAGGACACTGACCGCCTGCCTCACCGTGGGGCTGCTCGGGCTGACCGCCTGTGGTGGGCCCGGCGGGGGCGGTGGAGCAGACGAAGAGATCTCGATCGGGATCATCGCCGACCTGACCGGCGCCACCGCCGACGTCGGCAAGCCGTACAACGAGGGGATGCTCGCCTACATCGACAACCTCAACGCCAAGGACGGCATCGAGGGACGCAAGATCAAGGCGCTCTCCGAGGACTACGCGTACGAGGTACCCGCCGCCGAGGAGAAGTACAAGAAGTACGTCTCCGAGAACGTGGTGGCGATCCAGGGCTGGGGCACCGGCGACTCCGAGGCGCTGCGCAAGAAGGTCGCCGACGACGAGCTGCCGTTCATGTCCGCCTCATACGCCGAGCCGCTCACCGACCCGAAGGAGTCGCCGTACAACTTCGTGGTGGCGCCGACGTACTCCGACCAGATGCGGGTGGCGCTGGACTACGTCGCTGAGCAGGACCCGAAGGCGCAGGTCGCGGTCTTCCACCACGACTCGCCGTTCGGCCTGGCGCCGGTCGGCGACGGCAAGGCGTGGCTCGGCGAGCAGGGCTATCAGCTCGGCTACAAGTCGTACGCCATGAAGACCGGGGCCACCGACTACCTCGGGCTGCTGCAGCAGGCGAAGTCGCAGGGCGCCAAATACATCGTGATCCAGAACGTGTCGAGCCCGGCAGCCACGGTGGCGAAGGACCTCGCCGCGCAGAAGCTCGGCATGAAGATCATCTGCCTCAACTGGTGCTCGGACGAGCTGTTCATCAGCACCGCCGGTGACGCCGCCAACGGTCACCTGATGGTGCAGCCGTTCGCGCCGCCGACCGCTGCCAAGCCGGGCCACAAGTCGGTGCAGGACTACGCCACGTCGAAGGGCATCGACCTGAACGCCAAGGGGCTGCACTTCGTGCAGGGCTGGTACACGATGCACGTGATGGCCGAGGGCATCCGCAAGGTGCTCACCGACGGCGACGACCTCACCGGGCCGAACATCCGCAAGGCCCTGGAAGGGCTCGGCGAAGTCGACACCGGCGGCGTGATGGGGCCGGTGAAGTTCTCCGCCGACAGCCACCGCGGCTCGACCACCTCCGGCCTGTACGAGGTGAAGGACGGCGCGATGTCCGAGCTCGCGGCCAACGTGACGCCGAAGTCATGAGCACCGTCGCGGCTCCGTCGGGCGCCACCACGGCGCCCGGCGGGGCGGGCCCGCTGTTGGGGGTCAACAACCTCGAGGTGATCTACGACGAGGTGATCCTGGTGCTGCGCGGGCTGTCGCTGGCGGTCCCGGAGGGCCAGATCGTGGCGCTGCTCGGCTCCAACGGGGCCGGCAAGTCGACCACGTTGAAGGCGATCTCCGGGCTGCTGCCCACCGAACACGGTGAGGTGACCGACGGCGACCTGGTCTTCGACGGCGCCGACATCACCCGGCTCCCGGCCGCCACCCGGGTACGCCGCGGCATCGCCATGGTGATGGAGGGCCGGCGGGTCTTCGAGCACCTCACCGTGCACGAGAACCTGGTCGCCGGCGGTTACAGCCGAGGCCGGCACTCCGACTTCGACCAGGTGTACGAGTTCCTCCCCCGGCTGGCGGCGCTGCGTGGCCGTACCGCCGGTTACCTGTCGGGAGGCGAGCAGCAGATGCTCGCGATCGGGCGCGCGCTGATGTCGCGGCCCCGGCTGCTGATGCTCGACGAGCCGTCGCTGGGGCTGGCGCCGCTGCTGGTGGAGGAGGTGTTCCGGATCATCCGGCGGCTCAACACCGAGCTGGGGCTGACGGCGCTGGTGGTGGAGCAGAACGCCACGCGTGCCCTGGAGGTGGCGCACCGCGGCTACATCATGGAGCAGGGCCGGATCGTGCTGGAGGGAAGCGCCGCCGAGCTGTCCGAGAACCCGGACGTCAAGGAGTTCTACCTGGGGCTCGGCGAGGCCGGCGGCAAGAAGAGTTACCGCGACGTGAAGCACTACAAGCGTCGCAAGCGCTGGCTGTAGGGGGTAGGCCGTGCCGACACTGTCCGATCAGCTCGCCACGTACCACGCGGGGCTCGACGCCCCGGTGGCGGCCGCGGTGGCCGAGGGCGCTGCCCGAGTCCCGGTGTTCGCGCAGCGCCTGGCCGCGGCCGGGATAGACCCCTCGGGGGTACGCGGCTGCGCCGACCTGGATCCGCTGCCCGTGCTCGCCAAGGACGACATGGTGTCGGCGCAGCGGGACAACCCGCCGTACGGGGGTTGGGTGGCGTGGGACGCGCCGGTGCGCCGGGTGTTCTGCTCCCCCGGCCCGCTCTACGAGCCCCAGCTGGCCGGCGCCGACCCGTGGCGGTGGCGCGAGGCGATGCTCGCGATCGGGTTCGGCCCCCGCGACGTGCTGCTGAACTGCTTCAGCTACCACCTCTCCCCCGCCGGCGCGATGTTCGAGGAGGCGGCCGCGGCGTTCGGCGCCACCGTGGTACCGGCCGGGGTCGGCAACCAGGAGCTGCAGGTACGTACCGCCGCCGCGGTGGGCGCGTCCGCGTACGTCGGGCTGCCCAGCTACCTGCACGCGCTGATCGCCGCCGCCGACGACGCCGGGGTCCCGTTTCCGGTACGCCGCGCGATCGTCACCGCCGAGCCGCTGTCGGACTCGCTGCGCGCCGCCCTCACCGCGCACGTGGAGGTGGTACGGATGGCGTACGGCACCGCAGAGGTCGGGCTGCTCGGGTACGAGACCGGGCCGGCGTCCGGGCTGCGGGTCCCCGACGGCGTACTGGTGCAGGTGTGCGACCTGGACACCGGGCTGCCCCGCGACGACGAGCAGCCGGGGCAGGTGGTGGTGACGCTGGTCCGCCCGGAGTATCCACTGACCCGGTTCGGCACCGGGGATCTGTCCGCGTGGCGGGTCGGCGCCAGCGGAGACCTGCGGCTGGCCGGCGTACTGGGGCGGGTCGGCGAGGCGGTGAAGGTACGCGGCATGTTCCTGCACCCGCGCCAGGCCGCCCACGCGCTCGGGGATGTGGCGGGGCTGGCCGGATACCGGTTCGTGGTGGGGCGCCACGACCACAAGGACACCCTGCGTTGCGAGGTCGTTCTTTCGGCCGGCGCCGACTCCACCGGGGTCGCCGCCGCGGTACGCGACCGGGTCCGCGCGAGACTCCGGCTCTCCGCCGACGTGGTCGCGATCGACGCCCTCCCCAACGGCCCGTCCATAGTGGACGAACGCGAGTGGAGCTAGTGTCCTGCGTCAGGACACTGGGAGCCCGCTGAGTTGCGTGGCCGATACGGCTCCAGCAACGGAGCCGGCCTCTCCTCGATCAGCTCTGACGCGACGAGCCGGGCCAGGAGCGACCCTAGCGTGATTCCACTGTGGGTCACCATGAGGTAGACGTTGCTCGTCCCGGGTGCGGGGCCGACGATCGGTAGCCCATCGGATGGCATGGGACGAACGCATACGTCGCGTACTCCGATCTCCGCGCCCGCGAGCGTTGGGACCAGCCGACGAGCGCGAGCGAGCAGGTCCGCGGCCAGCCTCGCGAGATCCTCGTCCGGAGTCTCTCGGCTCGTCTGATCGTTGATGTCGGATGCCTCCAGTTGGATCTCGGCGACTCCCTTGGGTCTCATCTTGATCAGTGGGCTCTGCACGAGCCGTCCGACAAGGCCAGGCTCTACCGGCACAGTGGCTACCAGGCAGGGCGGTCTGGCGTCACGGCCGTCCACAGCGAGAAGTGGTACAGACACCGCGATGGGCTGCAACAGCGCAGGCGTACGCCATCCTGCTGCGGCCACGTAGACGTCGCCGCGTACGGAGTGTCCGGATGCAAGTCGTACGCTGCGTATCCGGTCGCCTGACTGCTCGAATGAACACACCGGGTCGTTCTCGATGACCCTGCAGCCCGATGCGCTCGCGCTCGCGAGGAGCGTGGCGACTGCTTCCGCGCCCTCGACGTACCCCTCGTCCGGGAAGAACACGATGTCTGCGCCCAGCGGGATCACGAGGTTGGGTTCGAGTGCGGCGGCCTGGCTCTGCGTCAGCCGCTCCACCCGATATTCGACCTGTTCAAGTCGTGCTACGCGTTGGGCGAGCCGTTCGCGGTCCACTTCGGACTCGGCCCACGTCAGGTTGCCGGTGCTGTGGTACCAGCTCGGCATGGCGTACCGCTCGGCCAGGTGTTGCCATTCGCGGAGGGCTAGGACGGCGAAGTCGTGGTAGCTGCGGGGCTGCCGGTTGTTGGCGTTGATCCACGCGAGGCTGCTGGCGGTGGCGCCTTGGCCAGCGCGGTCACGATCGATGATCGTGACGTTTGCGCCTCGTCGTGTCAAAGCCTCTGCCAGAGTCGCGCCGATGATGCCGGCGCCGACGATCACGACGTGTGTCATCGGCGGACGTCAACGGTACGACCGACAGCGGTCTGGGCGAAGTCCTCGATGCGCACTTGGAGATCCTGAGTGGTGGCGTTCTCGCGGTATCGGGGGAGGGCCAGGGCCGTGCGTACATGTCCGAGGCTCTGAACGAACGTTTCGAGGCGCTGATCCGGATCGAGCGAGAGTACGGGTTCGAGTGTGGCCTCTACGGCTTCAATGTCATCTTTGGCGGCACCCGCGTCGTCGCGCGGCTCGCGTAGCTGGCAGCGCGCAGCGTCGACGCGTGCGAGCATCTCGGCTCCGTAGAACCGCTGCTCGACTGGCGTTGCCTCGAAAAGCTCGATGGATCGTCGTGACTGTTCGAGTGCCTTCGCTGGCTCCCGAAGCCATAGCTGGGTGCTACCTGCGAGATAGTGCTCCTGCGCCTGGCTCACCCCGAGGACACCTCCGACCTCGTCCACATGGTCGCCTTGGCGCAGTTGCTCCCAGCGGCGAAGAGCGGCGTTCGAGTCGTCGACTCTTCCGAGCCGTGCCCATGCTCTGGACTCCAGCAACGCCAAGAGCAGCGCTACGCCATCGGTGTCCTGGTAGCTGAGGCCGTCCTGTGCGAGGCGCGCGGACTCGACGTAGTCGCCGTCCCAGAAGGCCAACTTGCTCTGCGTCGCTCGTACCCAGGCGCGCGCACCGTTGTGGTCGGCGTGCTGGGCGCACATCAAACCCGCCCACGCATGATCACCAGCGGCTGCATAGTTGCCGAGGTCACCGGACATCCACGCCAATAGCGTGGAGGCGCGGGCGCCGATTAGGTGTAGTTCGCGTGTGTGAGACCAACGTTGGTGGCCACGGAGCAAGCTGACAACGCGGCCACGCAGTTTCCGGGTACGCATGAACAGCGGATAGGGCTGGGAGAAGACGTACGCGTGCGCGATGGCCCGAGTTTCGCGGTCCATCTGCGCGAGCATGTCGTCGTCCACGTTGCTCGCTCCAACCCAGGTCGCGAGCGCTGCGGACTCTTCGGCGGCGTCCTCGATCGCTTGTTCTTGTACGTCGCTGTCAGCGGCGACCACCGCACGTGTTGTCGCTAGCCGGAGCTCTGCCCGCGCAGAGACAGCGGGCGCATTCGGTCGATAGGCCGCGACGGAGGCATGGTAGGTGTCACGGTCCTCCTCGGGCATGCTGGCGAGGTCTTCAAGATCGACTAAGCGGAACCAGGAAGTGCCAAACACTTCCGCAAGTCTCCGCAGGGTCCGCAGCGTGGGTCGCGAGCCAGCGCGCGGCCATTGCTCGAATTCCCACAGTCGGTTCTTGCGCATGCCCGCCTTGGGGTCGGCGCTGACGGTGTTGTAGCGCGCCGCCGTCTCATCGAGCGAGAGCTCGTTCGCCAGCCGCCAGGCTTCGCGGGGACGCCGACCGCACCGAGTCATCAAGTCCGCCGCAAGCTGCTCAATGAGGGTCTGTTCGGAGAACCTCAGCGCGATCAGGCGGGCGCGAACCCGGTCGCGGTACGCCGGAACGGGGCCAGATCCCCATCGCCAGGTGCGCCAGTGACCCGCGTGCGGGGACTTTTCCATGATCGTTTCGACGTTTCCGCAGGTCAGGACGACGGCCGAGGCGGTACAAACCGTCTGGTTCCGTGGGGACGCGTCCACATGTCGATCGACGGGATGGTTGATCGCACAGACGGCAAGCCATTCTGCGTCGCCACCCGGCGGGCGGACGGTCCGGCCAGAGGGGGCGTCGATGACTACCGACACAGCCGGCGCTGCCGGCGCTGCTCGTCCCGGCGCTGGTCTCCGCGGCGATGCCGGGGCTGGTGCGGTGAAGGCGATAGGGCGCGCTCGGGTACCCGTGCCGGACGGGCAGCCGAGGATCACCGACTACGTGCTGGAAGAGGTCATCTGGTGCCCGGTGTGTCGCCGGAACAGACATCCCGCCCCAGCCGCCGACGGCACCCGCTTCTACGCCTGCGAGCCAGGCTGCCCGAAGCCGCCGACCGAGGCGCTGCCGGCCGAGCAGGGACGCACTGCTGGCAGCGTACGTCCGCGCCACGTTCGTCCTGTACGGGGTCGGGCGTCCCAGCCCCGTGATCACCTACACGGCCGAGCCGGAGCACTGGCGCAATGAAGGCAGCGGCCCGGCCGTGTCCGATCAGGAGCTTCACCGCTGGCGGCAGTGCCGGATGACCGACCGCCGCGCCGTGCTCCGTATCGCGTTCACCAGGATCGAGATCGACGTCGACGGGCAGGCGCACAGGGTGTGGCGGCACCGCACCGACACCACCGAAGCGGTGTCGCGATGACCCAACCGACCTCGCCCGAGCCCGGCTCGCCGTCCGTGCCCGTGCCGTGCGGCACCTGCCGCAACCCCATCACCCTTACCGAGACCGGATGGACCCACCTGACCGCGCACGGCGTCCCCGAGACGGGCTGGCTGTGCCCGATGCCGCACATGCATCTGGCCCATCCCCAGCCAAGCCCACGCCAGGTCACTCAGATCCCGCCCTCGCACCGACGCGGGCAGACCGTGGACATCTCGCTTCCCCCACCGCTCTCGCCGTCCTGGCGGTGACCGTGCTCGCGAACGGCTTCATTACGGGGCGGGTGTACGAGCGCGCCGCTCAGCGGGCGATCATGGGGCCTAGCGGGCGGCCGCCGAGCACGTGGCCGTGCACGTGGAACACCTCTTGACCGGCATTGCGGCCGGTGTTGAACAGGAGCCGCCACCCGGAGTCGGCCAGGCCTTCCGACTCGGCTACCGCCGCCGCGGTGGCGAACATGTCGCGTGCCAGCTCGGGCGCCGCGACGGCCAGCTCGGCCACGTCCGCGTAGTGCGGCTTCGGAATCACCAGTACGTGGGTCGGCGCCTTGGGGCTGATGTCGCGGAAGGCGAGCGTGGTGTCGGACTCGTACACGGTCTTGGCGGGGATCTCGCCAGCGGCGATCCGGCAGAACAGACAGTCAGCAGTCACTCAGGCATGCTATGCCCTACCCCGATCTTGTCTCCAGGATCGCCAGTCAACCCCAGCGGCCGGTGGCGGCGTTGACCACCGATACCGCCGCCACCCCCGCGGTGGAGGTACGCAGCACGGTGTCGCCCAGCCGTACCGGCCGGGCGCCGGCGGCGGTGAACGCGGCCAGCTCCTCCGGGGCGATCCCGCCCTCCGGGCCGACC
>JBOGDG010000019.1:0-15233 GCA_050701655.1 Micromonosporaceae bacterium | reverse complement strand
TCCTTGGTCACGGCGGTCCCCTATCTCTCGTGGTGTTCTTGGCGGTTCACCCGAGACCTACCACCAGGCAGGCTTCAGGTGGGGGACCGCCACCTCAACTTCCACGAGATCCGGGACAACCTCGTCGTAGTAGCCGTATCCGTAGTAGGTGTTGACCCGGGAGTGGGCGTGGGTGATGTGGCTGCCGCTGGTGTAGCTCTCGATCGAGGCGAGGCCGCCCCAACCGGTGTTGCCGTAGTTGCCGGCGAACACCGACAGGTCGGTGTGGCCACCGGGGTCGGGCAGGTAGAGGATCGTGTTGTTCGACCAGTCGGCGACCGCGGCCCTCGACCACGAGACGTTGGGGCCGGACACGTATGCCCGGATGGTGACGCTGGAGCCGTACCGGTTCCAATGCCAGTTGCCCCACTGGTGGGCCTGGGCGGTCGAGGCGGTCATCATCACCGTGAGCAGCACGGCGAGGACGGCGCCCGCCTTGGTGAATGTTCGCACGCGGAAACACCTCCGTTCCGGGGGTGGACGCCGGCTACCCGGTGGTGCGAGCGGGCCGGTGTCCGGACGGGAAGTGCGACGCGTCGCGCGGGATATCCGGTGGCCCTACATACCGGGGCAACAGGACATTGATCCGAATCAATGGTGAACGTACTGGGTGATCCTTCCCAAAAGGAACATCGAATATCGGAGTAGCGGGATAACTCTTCATCTCTGGGTGCGCGTCCGGTAACCGTATGGGGTTTTCCCTGGGTACGCTCGGCGCCGGCCGGCCTGGTACGCGCGCTGAGCCGACCGCCGCGCGGCTCCGCCGGGCGTGCGCGGTCGGGGCGCCTTGGCGGACGGGCGCGGGAGTTCACGCTGGTCTGGATGGTGGAGTGGGCAACATAGGCGGCGACTGCGTACCTCTGGATAGCCGCAAGTTCCCGCAAGTGCCTGGCGTTCCGGTGACAACACGCTGCAAGATCTTCACAGCGCGTTCCACCACCGAAGGAGGCCACAGTGGCGCTGCACATGTTGGGCAAGGATCCTCAAAGCCCAGACGGCGAATCCCCAACCCTCTATTACGACGACGAGACTGACACGTACCTCTTCCAGTCCTGGAAGGTGACCGACCCGAAGCGCCTGGCGCAGATGAACATCCCCCGGCATGAGACTGTGATCGAGTTTCCGAAGCGAATGATGCAGTTCTTCCCGGAGGTGGGCGGTGACGACAGTTCCGACGTTTAGTGAGCTGCTCAGCAACTGCGAGCGGTCGGCGGTTCACTTGGAGATGCGCGACGGTTATATGCGCTCTGACCCCAGCTTCATCGCGTGGCAGAACGGCGAGCACGACGACCCGGCAGACAAGGATCCTCAACGGCGTCCGTGGCTGGGCCTGGTGCGAGAGACAGTAGATCGTGGTGTAGAGGTCCGCCGCGCTCGTATCGTGTCTGAACCGATCAGTGACTACATCCGCTTCGAGCACCATGTCACGGCCGGCAATGTGGCGGCAGGCGAGCAGGTGCGTTGGTTGCCACGGCGCCGCGCCACGGACCTGGCGGTACCAGGCAACGACTTCTGGTTGTTCGATGATCAACTCGTGCTCATCAATCACTTCGATGGCGAGGGTGAAGTCACTGAGCATGAACTCATTACCGACAGCCCGGCTCTTGCGAAACTGTGCGCGAGCGCGTTCGAGGCGGTCTGGGAGCGGGCGATCCCACACGAGCAGTACCGGCCAACGTGACGGGTGCTCGACCTGCAGACTGACACTGTGTCTTCACCGTCCTCCAGTGTCCGGGAGGCCAGGCGCATCCTCGGCCAGCGCCTGCGCGAGGTCCGTATGGATGCGGGCCTCACCGCGCGGGCGCTGGCCGCTCTCGCCGGCTGGCATGAGTCGAAGTGCTCCCGTATTGAGAACGGCAGGTCCGCGCCATCGGATGCGGACATTCGCGCCTGGACACTCCACTGTGGAGCGGAGGAACAGACCAATGACCTGATTGCCACCGCGCGGGGTATCGAGGGAATGTACGTCGAGTGGCGGCGCATGGAGCGGTCCGGGCTGCGGCAGGTGCAGGAGTCGGTGGTCCCGCTGTGGGAGCGTACGAGGCGCTTCCGGATCTATTCCTCCTGGTTGATCCCCGGGCCGGTGCAGACCGGCAGCTACATCAGGGCGCTGCTGTCGGCTATCAGCGATCGACGCGGCCCCATGGAGGACGTTGAGGCGGCAGTTCGGGTGCGGCTGGAGAAGCAGCACGTCATTCACGAGGGCGACCATCGCTTCGCCATCCTGCTGGAGGAATCTGCGCTGCGGCACCGGATCGGCTGCGTGGAGACGATGGCGGGGCAACTCGGCCACCTCCTGTCCGTGGCGTCACTGCCAGCGATCAGCCTCGGCATCATCCCGCTGAACGCGGACCGATCCACATTGCGGCCGGTAGAGGGATTCTTCATGTTCGACGACGAGCAGGTGAACGTTGAGCTGGTGTCCGCTCACCTGACCATCACGCAGCCGCGCGAGATCGCGGTGTATGCCGAGACGTTTTCTACGCTGGCCGAGATGGCGGTGTGTGGGGCGGACGCAAGGAAGCTGATCGCCGCCGCGGTCAGCGCTCTCGGGTAATCGCCGCAAGTGTCCGCAAGTGCGTTGAGGCTGTGAGCCGCGCGTTCATAGCGTCAGCTCATGACGACAAGCGGTCAACGAAAAGTTGTACAGCCCCGGATCGCGATTCCGTTCGCGGGCGACCTGGCCGTTGCCAGGTCCATTCTCGACGTACACAAAGGGAACATCTGGACCGGGCGGTGCGGCGCCTGTCGCGAACCGCATCCGTGCTTGGACCGGCGGCAGGCGCTGCTGGTGGTCACGCTGCGGGGCTGACGACGATCGATATGGACTACGAGGTCAAGGACTGGCTCATGAGCTCAGGCGCCGGCCTGATCGACCTCGGCCCAGACCCGGTCCCCGGCCTTGTCGGCGATCGCCTGGGAGAGCACGCCGATGGCGACCATCTCGCGCAGCACGTCGACGGCGGCGATCCGGCTCAACGCCTTCGCCTGCCGCCGGTGCAGCATGTGGCGGTCCACCTCCACGTTCGCGCCGAGCCGATCCAGCGTCGCGGTCGCGGACTCCGCCCAGTGGGTGAACGTAACCTTCGCCTGGTCCACGTGCGCGGCGTCGACGTTGGGCAGCGACTTGAACAGCTCCAGCTCCTCGGCGGCCTTCTGCGCCGCCAGCCGCCGGGCGCTGACCTCGATGTACGCCACCTCGGTGAGGTCCTCGCCGAGCGGCTTCGGCAGCATCCCGAGCACCCGGCGGTGCCATCTGCCGTACCAGGGGAGGTGGGCGCGCCGGGCGGCGTCGACGCGCAGGTTGCCGAACTCCACCTCTTCGATCTCGTCGTCGATCTCCTGCATCAGGGTGCGCGCGGCGATCGGCGGCAGCAGCCCCGCGTCGCTCAGGCTCTGGTACGCCTCCCGCTCGATGTGCAGCCCGCGCAGCGTCAGTACGTTCACCTGCTCGTCGGCGGACAGGTGCGAGCGGGTGAGCTGGTCCTCCGCGTCGGCCTCCGCGACATTGAGGTGCGCCTCCACCAGTGGATCGGAGAATTCGAGCTTGGCGAGCCGGTCCCGCGCCGCGCGTACCCCCACCAGCCGGGCCAGGGCGCCCAGGTAGTCGTCGGCCTGGCTCGGCTTGTCCAGCCCGAGATAATGCACCACCACCGAGATCGTGGTCGCGTTGAGCAGCAGCGTGGCGAGTACGACGCCGCCGGTCATCGCGATGATCAGATCCCGCTGGGCCATGGCGTCGGGCAGCGCCAGCGCCAGCGCGAGCGCCACCCCGCCGCGCAGCCCGCCCCACACCACCACCGCGGAGTTGCGCTGCCCCACCTTCGGGATCCGGGTCCAGCGTTCCAGCAGCGTCATCAGCGGGATCACCGCGAGCGGCCGGGAGATCAGTACGGCGGCGATGCCGACCCCGATCGCCTGCCAGTGCTCCCGGATCAGGTCGAAATCCAGCGCCAGCCCGATGAACAGGAACAGCAGCGCGTTGGCGATGAAGCCGAGCGCCTCCCACAGCTCGCGCAGCAGATCCCGTACCGCGTGCTGGGCCCGGCTCTCCAGCATCCCGCCCATCGCCACGCCGGCGGCGACGGCGGCCATCACGCCGGAGAACCCGAGGATCTGTTCCGCCAGCACGAACGACCCGTACGCCACCGCGACCGACAACGCGGCGGCGGGCAGCCGGTGCAGCAGCGGCAGCAGCATTACCGCGAGGGTGCCGATCGCCCCGCCGATCAGGATCCCGCCGGCGAACACCTCGGCGAAGTCGGCGACCCCGCCGGTGATCGACAGCGAGCCGCCGAGCACCGCCGCGCCGAGCAGGATCTCGTACAGCACGATCGCGACGCCGTCGTTGAGCATGCTCTCGCCCTCGACCAGGGTGAGCAGCCGCTTCGGCACCCCCACGTCGCGGAACACCGCCACCACCGCGACCGGGTCGGTGGCCGAGATCAGTACGCCGAACAGCAGCGCCGCCAGCAACGGCACGCTCAGCAGCAGGTGCAGCCCCATCCCGACCAACCCCGCCGAGATCACCAGCGCCACGGTGGCGAGCGCGGTGATCGCCACCAGGTTGCGCATGAACTCCCGGGTGGACAGAGTCAGCGCCGCCTCGAAGATCAGGATCGGCAGGAACAGGTTGACCAGCAGCTCCTTGAGCCCTTCACCGCTCAACAGCTGCACCAGCTGCAGGTCGAAGCCCAGCTCCACGACGACCAGGCCGGCGACGGCGAGCACCACGGTCAGCGGCAGGTGGATCCGGCGGGTCAGCAGCCCTACCAGCACCGCGCCGCTGAGCAGCAGCGACACTTCCAGCAGCGCTCTGGGCAGGTCGGTCACGATCTCGTTGGGCACCGGTGCCTCCCGGTCCCGTGGGTGAGCCGAGCTTTACTTGATCACGGGCTAGCTTGATCGTGACAGCCAACCCGGCGCCAGTCCAGCCGGGCAGGCGCGGTTAGCTTTCGCGGCGCGCGACGAATTGGTCACGGGCGTTCGGCGGTGGCCGGCAGCTCGATGCCTCTGGCGGCGAGATAGCCGGCATCCCCGGCATGGTCGGGGGTCACGATCGCCGTAGGGCGCTGCTGGTTGCGACGGACCCACTCGGTGTGGAAGTCACTGCCCGGCGCCAGCTCCGCCCGCCGGTCCGGGGTGGTACGCGGATCACACGGCGCCACCAGTGCGGGCCGCTCGCGCGCCGGCGAGACGTCCCCGTCAGCGATGAACTCCGCGTACGCGCGAGCAGCGGGCTTCCGCTGGTGGTCCACGGTGAACAGCCCGAGGTCGTACTCCCGGTCGGGGAAGTCCAGCAGGGCACGGTCGATGTCGTGGGACGCCCACCAGGTGATCCCGTACAGGGCGGGGTTCGGGGCGACGGCGTGCAGGGTGCGGCGTACGAACTCCGCGGCGTCCCCGGCGGGTACGTCCGGACGCGGTACGCCGACCTCCTGTAGCCACACCGGGCGGGCCGGATCGGACGCGGTGGCGGCGGCCAGCTCGGTCAGGTACGCCGCGTGCGAGGTGGTGGCGGGGCCGAGCGGTCCGTCGATCGCCGACACCCCGTTGAACACCCACGAGTGCACCGTCGTCAGATCGCCCAGCTCGACCGCGTCGGCGGGCCGGTACGGGTGCTCCGGGGCGTACCAGGTGGCGTCGTACAGGGAGTGCAGCGCGAGCGGGCGGGGAGCGGCTTCGCGTACCACGCCGAGCAGCTCGGCGGCCCAGTCGCGGGACTCGGAAGGGGTGGTCGGGTTGGCCGGCCAGAGATTGTCGACCTCGTTGCCGAGGGTGATCGCGAAGGTGTTCGGGTGCGCGCCGACCGCCTCGCTGACCCGCCGTACGTAGTCGGCCAGCCCGTCGCGGACCTCCCTGTCGGCGAAGACGCTGCGCTGGTGCCAGGTCAGCACCCAGGGCGGCAGGAACTCGAAGCTGGACAGGTGGCCCTGCACCAGGTCCACCGCGACCGCCAGCTCGAACTCGGCGGCCAGCTCGATCAGGGTGAGCAGGTCGTCGATCGGGCGCTGCCGCAGCAGCCCGCGGTGCGGCTGGATCCACGGCCAGATCGGGAACACCCGTACGTGGTCCAGCCCGAGCCCGGCGAGATCGGCGAAGTCACGGCGTACCGCGTCGGCGGAGAAGTCCAGCCAGCTGTGGAACCAGCCCTGCGACGGCACATAGTTCGCCCCGTACCGCAGCCGCCTGTCGTGCCGACCCGCCACTCGCCCTCCCGGTGTCGCGTACCCTCGAAAGGCGAACTCTAAACCGCTTTAGCGACACCTGCCAAGGCTCACGCCGGACGCGAGGTGCTCTCCCGTACGGTCAGCCGCGGGGTCTCGGTCTGCAGGTCGGCCACCGACTCGGGATCGGCGATCGTGGCGAGCAGCGCACGGGCCGCCTGCACGCCGAAGGCGTACGTGTCGCGGGAGAGCGCGGTGATCGCGGGGTGGGTGAGCCGGGTGAGCACCGAGTCGTCGAAGGAGGCGATCGACAGCTCGCCCGGCACCGCGACCCCCATCTCGGTCGCCACCCCGAGCCCGGCCACTGCCATCACGTCGCTGTCGTAGATGATCGCGGTCGGGCGGGGCGACTCGCAGAGCAGCCGGCGGGTGGTGGCGGCGCCCTCCGCGTCGCTGAAGTCGGTGTGCAGCGACGCCGCCCACTCCAGCTTGAGCTGGCCCACCGCGTCCCGCAGCGCGCCGGCCCGGCGCTGGGTGTGCTGAAACTCCGGGAGCCCGGCGACGTGCGCGATCCGGCGGTGCCCGAGCGCCGCCAGGTACTCCACCAGCGACAGCATCGCGGCCCGGTCGTCGGCCCACACGCTGGGGATACGTCCGTGTTCGCCGGGTCCGCCCACCACCACCGCCGGCAGTGCGAGCTGCTCGACCACGGCGATCCGCGCGTCGCGTACCTTCAGGTCGACCAGCACCAGGCCGTCCACCCGGTGCTCGGAGGCCCACCGCCGGTAGGTCTCGATCTCGGCTTCGGTGTCCTCCACGATCAGCAGATGTACGGCGATCGAGTGTGCCGACAGCTCCGCCTGCAGCCCGGAGAGCAGCTGCCCGAAGAACGGCTCCACGCCGAGCGTACGGGCGGCCCGCGCCAGCACCAGCCCCACCGCGTCCGCCCGCGCCCCGCCGAGCGCGGCGGCCGCCCGGTGGGGGCGCCAGTTCATCTCCTCGGCGATGGCCAGGATCTTCGCCCGGGTCGCCTCGCTGACCCCGGCGCGGCCGTTGAGCGCGAAGGACACGGCACCCTTGGACACCCCGGCGCGCCGCGCGATGTCGGCGATGGTGGGTCGGGTCATGTACGCGTCCCCCCGGGTGGGCGCCGGCAGCCGTACGCAAACCGGTCTTGACACGGGATTGTAACCGGGTGGATAGTCCCTCAACTAGACCGGTTTACCAATGAGGAACCGCCGGTACGCGGACCGCTGGTGACGGGGGCGCGAGGGGTTCGGCCGGCACGAGCTACGGGAGTGCGGATGCGTAGACGTCTGGCCGGGATGGTCGCGGTGTCAGCGGTATCGGCGGTGACGCTGGCGCTCGCCGGCTGTGGGCTGGGCGGCGCCGGCGCCGGGGACGGCGACGTCGACACCACGGGCGAGGTGAAGGGCACCGTCAGCCTGCAGACCTGGGCCCTGAAGCCGAAGTTCACCGACTACGTGCAGGGCGTGATCGACGGCTTCGAGAAGAAGTATCCGAAGGCGACCGTGAAGTGGCTGGACCAGCCGGGTGACGGCTACTCGGAGAAGGTGCTCAGCCAGGCGGCCAGCGGCGACCTGCCCGACGTCACCAACCTGCCGCCCGACTTCGCGCTGCCGCTCGCCGAGCAGGGGCTGCTGCTCGAGGTCGCCAAGGCCGACCCCAAGCTGCGCACCGAGTACGTCGCAGGCGGCGTCGCCGCGTACGAGTACGCCGGCCAGGAAGGCGCGTACGGCTACCCGTGGTACCTCAACACCGACGTCAACTACTGGCACTCCGACCTGCTGACCAGGTACGGCCTGGACCCGGCGAAGCCGCCGGTCACGCTCGACGAGCTGGTCGCCCAGGCCAAGATCATGAAGGCGAAGTCCGACGGCAAGATGTATCTGATGAGCCGTAAGCCCGCGCTCGGCGACCTCGCCAACGCCGGCGTGCCGATCCTGTCCGGGGACGGCAAGTCGTTCGTCTTCAACACCGACGCGGCGGCGACGCTGCTGGACACGTACCGGGACGCCTTCAAGGCCGGGCTGCTGCCGCGCGACGTACTCACGGATAAATATCTCGGCAACAGCGAGCTGTTCAAGAAGCAGCAGGTGGCGTGGTCCACCGGCGGCGGCAACATGATCAACGACATCAGGACCGACAACCCGTCGCTCGCCGAGAAGATCGTCCCGTCGGCGGCGATCGGCACCCCACCCCTGTACGTGCAGGGGCTGTCGGTGTCGAAGAAGTCGAAGAATCTGCCGGCCGCGATCGCGCTGGCGCGCTGGGTCACCAGCCCGGAGAACCAGGCCGAGTTCGCCAAGCTGGTGCCGGGCATCTTCCCGAGCACCGTCGCCTCCGCCGACGATCCGCAGTTCAGCAAGAGCGACGGCAGCAACGCCGGGGACGCCAAGGTGATCGCGTTCGAGTCGCTGGCCAAGGCGAAGCTGCTGCAGCCGGTGGTGGTCGACCAGGCGATGAGCGACTTCATCAACCAGCAGTTCTCGCTCGCGATCAGCGGCGATGCCACTTCAAAGGAAGCGCTCGACAAGGCCGTCGAGAAGTGCAACGAGCTGCTCAACGACTAGGTAGTGACGGGGCTCGCAGCAGATGACCCGCCAGCGTTGGTTCACACCGTGGCTGTTGATCCTGCCAGCCACGGTGTGGCTGCTGGTGTTCAACATCTGGCCCGCGATCAACACCGTCGTGCTGGCGTTCACCAACGCCAAGCCGCTCGGTGGGGGTCACTTCACCGGGCTGGCCAACTTCAGCCGCGCCCTCGACGACGAGCAGCTGGTCGACGCGCTGATCAACAGCATCGTCTACATGCTGGTCTGCCTGCCGCTGCTGACCTTCCTGCCGCTGCTGCTCGCGGTGCTGGTGACCCAGCGCCTGCCGGGGATCACGTTCTTCCGTACCGCCTTCTACACCCCGGTGGTCGCCTCGGCGGTGGTGGTGGCGTTGATCTGGACCTGGTTGCTGGAGGACCGGGGCGCGATCAACGGGCTGGCTCAGGAGCTGGGCGTGATCGCCGAGCCGCTGCCGTTCCTCAGTGGCCGGTGGCTGCTGCTGCTCAGCGCGATCAGCCTGACGGTCTGGAAGGGGCTCGGGTACTACATGATCATCTACCTGTCGGCGCTGGGAAACGTCGGGCGCGAGCTGCACGAGGCGGCCGCGGTCGACGGCGCCGGCCCGGTTCGCCGGTTCTGGTCGATCACGGTGCCCGGGGTACGGAACACGATGCTGTTGATCTCCGTACTGATCACGGTGTCGGCGCTGCGGATCTTCTCCGAGCTGTACGTACTGAGCAACGGCACCGGCGGCCCCGGCGGGCGGGACATGTCGGTGGTGATGCTGATCCAGCTCTACAGCCGCGGCTTCACCGGCCACCTCGGGTACGCCTCGGCGCTGAGCCTGCTGCTGTTCGCGATCACCGTCGGGCCGATGCTGTTCCTGCTGCGGCTCAACCGGCGGGAGGCCCGCGCATGACCCGGCTGGCAGAGCGCATCGCCGTCGGTGCTGAAATACCCCCGCGCCGTGCCCGGTCCCGGCCGGCGCGGGGCTTCAGCTCGATCTCGCCGGGGGAGAAGCTGCTGCGGTACGCACTCCTCCTGCTCGTCCTGCTGATCACCGTCGGGCCGTTCCTGTGGCAGCTGTCCACCTCGTTGAAGGGCCCCGGCGAGGACATCTACACCGCGACCCCGCAGTGGCTGCCATCCGACCCGACACTGGCCAACTACGCGCGGGTCAACGACACCATCCCGATCTGGTCGTACGCGGTGAACTCGCTGGTCGTGGCGTTCCTGACCGTCATCGGCAACGCCGTCGGCGCCACCCTCGCCGGGTACGCAATGGCGAAGCTGCGCTTCCGCGGCGGTCGTCTCGTCCTGGGGCTGGTGCTCGCCACGCTGGTGCTGCCCGGCGAGGTCACGATCATCTCGCAGTACGTCACCGTACGCAGCCTGGGGTTGGCGGACACCCTGCTCGGGGTGGCGCTGCCGGGGGCGATCGGGATGCTCAACGTACTGCTGATGCGGGCCGCTTTTCAGGCGATCCCGGCGGAGCTGGACGAGGCGGCGGTGGTCGACGGCGCCACCGTCTGGCAGCGGCTGGTGCACGTCGGGCTGCCCAACGTACGGGGGATGCTCAGCGTGATCACGATCTTCGCGTTCATCGGCGCGTGGGACGACTTCCTGTGGCCGCTGATCGTGCTGCACGACCCCGCCAACTACACGCTGACGGTCGGGCTGCAGTACTTGAGCGGCTCGTTCAGCGCGAATCCGCGGGTGATCGCCGCCGGCACCATGATCGCCTTCATCCCGATCGTGATCGTGTTCGCGGTGCTGCAACGTTTCTTCTTCCGCGGCGTCGAGGAGGGCGCCATCAAGGGCTAGTGCTCCGTGCGCAAGGTTTCCCGTCAACCTGGGGAGGTTCACATGAAGATGCAGAAGCTGTTACGGCTCGCCGCGGCCGCGGTCGGCGCGGTCCTGATGGCCGGAGTCGGGCTCGCGCTCGCCAACGGTACGGCGTACGCGGCCCCGTCGAAGCGCACCGTCGTCTACTACCAGACGCAGTACCGCGACAACACGTACGTCTCACCGAAGCCGCTGACCGACAACAACACCGGCGTCACCGACGTACTGGTGGCGGCGCTGCACCTCAACGGCGACGGCACGGTCCACCTCAACGACCACCCGCCCGGCGACCCCCGGTACGACCAGATGTGGACCGACCTGGCCGCGATGCAGGCGCGGGGTGTCAACGTGTCGGTGATGGTCGGCGGCGCCGCGCAGGGCAGCTTCCAGCGGCTGGACACGGAGTTCGCCGCGTACTACCCGAAGTTGAAGAACGTCATCACCACGTACAACCTGGACGGGGTGGACCTCGACGTCGAGGAGAACATGTCGCTCGCCGGGATCGAGCGGGTGATCGACGCGCTGCGCGCCGACTTCGGCGCCGACTTCGTGATCAGCATGTCGCCGGTCGCCTCCGCGCTCTGGGGCGGCGGCAACCTGTCCGGCTTCAACTACGAGACCCTCTACCGCGAGCGCGGCAGCAAGATCGACTTCTTCAACGGGCAGTTCTACTGCGGCTGGGGCTCGCTGGCCAACACCAACGACTACGACCGGATCATGAACCGCAACCTGATCCCCGCCGACAAGGTGGTCACCGGCTCGGTCACCGACCCGTCGATGTGCGCCGGGTACGTCGATGTCACCACCACCCTGAAGAACACCGTCCAGTCACTGGTCGCGAAGTATCCGACCTTCGGCGGCGTCGCCGGCTGGGAGTACTTCATCTCGCAGCCCGGCGGCACCGCACGGCCGTGGGAGTGGGCCGGGCTGATCACGAGCTACATGAAGGGAGGCAGCGGCGGCACCAACCTGGCGCTGAACAAGGCCGCCACCGGCTCCACCCCGTGCAACGCCAACGAGGGGCCGGCGAAGGCGTTCAACGGCTCGGTCAGCGGCGGCAACTCCGACAAGTTCTGCTCGCTGGTGTCACCGGCGTGGCTGCAGGTGGATCTGGGGGCGGCGTACCCGATCACCTCGTTCGAGGTGAGCCACGCGGGCGCGGGCGGCGAGTCGGCGGCGTACAACACGAAGGCCTTCACCATCCAGGTGTCGACCGATGGCAGCAGTTGGAGCACCCCGGTGACCGTCACCGCGAACACCGCCAGCCTCACCACCCACCCGGTCAGCGTCACCGGCCGGTACGTCAAGCTGAACGTCACCACGCCCACCCAGGGCAGCGACCCGGCGACCCGGATCTACGAGCTGAAGGTGTACGGCTCCGGGACCGCGCCGCCGCCGTCGGGCTGCACCGGCAGCAACGGAGACGACGTGGCGATCCCAGATCTGTCCACAGTGGAGTCTTCGATCACGATCAGCGGCTGCTCGGGGAGCGCGTCGGCCAGCTCGACCGCCGAGGTGCACATCCGGCACACGTACCGGGGGGACCTGGTGGTGTCGCTGGTGGCGCCGGACGGGTCGGCGTACACCCTGCTCAATCGCTCCGGGGGCAGCGCCGACAACGTGGATCAGACCTTCACCGTCGACCTGTCCGGCGAGCCCCGCAACGGCACCTGGAAGCTGCGGGTCCGCGACGCCGCGGCCCAGGACACTGGCACCATCGACACCTGGACCCTGACGCTCTGACCTGCGAAAACGATCCGAAAGGCGGCGCCGCACCGTGACTGTGCAGATCGACTCGGTGGTCTCGACCGACCTGTTCGTCGGGACCGAAGAACAGCCCCGCCAGGTGGTGCGGGTGGGCGTGGCCCGTGCCGCGACCAGCGCGCCGTTGACCGTCGAGGTGACCGGTCCGGGGGTACGGGGAGAAGCCGTGCTCCCGCCCGGGGACGGCGACGCTGTCGTCGAGGTGCCGGTCGGCACCGACGCGGCGGTGGGCTCCGAGCTGCCAGTCACGGTGCGGCTGGCCGATGCCTCGGCCCAGGCCATGCTCACCGTGGCCGAGCCGGGGTGGCGGATGTTCCTGGTGTCGCACTTCCACTACGACCCGGTGTGGTGGAACACGCAGGCCGCGTACACCCAGACCTGGGAGCTGCAGGGCAACGACGGCACCACCCGGCCGGTGTGGGAGCACAACGGCTTCAACCTGGTACGCGCCCACCTCGACATGGCGCGTACCGACCCCGACTACACCTTCGTGCTCGCCGAGGTGGACTACCTCAAGCCGTTCTGGGACGTGCACCCCGAGTACCGCGCGGTGCTGCGGGAGCTGATCGCCGCCGGCCGGGTCGAGGTGATGGGCGGTACGTACAACGAGCCGAACACCAACCTCACCGGCTCGGAGACCACGATCCGCAACCTGGTGTACGGCATCGGCTACCAGCGTTCGATCATGGGCGCGGATCCGCGTACCGCGTGGCTGCTCGATGTGTTCGGGCACGATCCGCAGTTCCCGGGGCTGGCCGCCGAGGCGGGGCTGTCCAGCAGCTCGTGGGCGCGTGGCCCTTACCACCAGTGGGGTCCGATCCTCACCAAGTTCCGGGAGGCGGGCGGGGACGCGCGGCACATGCAGTTCCCCGCCGAGTTCGAGTGGCTCTCGCCGTCCGGCCGTGGCGTGCTCACCCACTACATGCCCAACCACTACTCCGCCGGCTGGTGGATGGACTCCTCGGCGACCCTGGAGGAGGCCGAGCAGAAGGTGTACGAGCTGTTCCAGGCACTCAAGCCGGTGGCCGCCACCCGCAACACCCTGCTGCCGGTCGGCACCGACTACACCCCGCCGAACAAGTGGGTCACCTCGATCCACCGTTCCTGGGCGCGTCGCTATGTGTGGCCGAAGTTCGTCTGCGGCAATCCGCGGGACTTCTTCGCGGCGGTGCACGCCGAGCTGGATTCGCGTGGCGTGGCGCCGAGCCCGCAGAGCCGGGACATGAACCCGCTCTACACCGGCAAGGACGTGTCGTACATCGACACCAAGCAGGCCCAGCGCGCGGTCGAGGTGGCCGCCACCGACGCCGAGAAGCTGGCGACCTTCGCCACCCTGCTCGGGCTCGGCCGCTATCCGGAGAAGGCGATGGACAAGGTGTGGCGGCAGCTGGCGTACGGCGCCCACCACGACGCGATCACCGGCTCCGAATCCGACCAGGTGTACGTCGACCTGGTCACCGGCTGGCGCGAGGCGCACGACCTGGCCTGTGATGTCCGGGATCGCTCGCTGGCCGCTCTGGCGGGACGGATCGACAGCAGTGGTGACGGGCTCGCGGTGATCGTGACCAACACGCTCGCGTTCGCGCGTACCGACCTGGTGCGGGTGACGGTGCCGGCCGGTGCGGGTGGCTTCCGGCTGGTCGACGATGCCGGCGCGGAGGTGCCCTGCGTCGTGGAGGCGGCCGGGGACCGCGAGGTGGCGCTGGCGTTCGTGGCGGCGGACGTACCGGGGATGGGCTGGCGTACCTGGCGGCTGCTGCCCGGTGGCGCGGCTCCGGGTGTCGGGGACGCGGCTTCGGGCTGGCAGCTGGTGGCCGGTGACGCGATCCGCAACGAGTTCTTCGAGCTGGCGGCCGACGCCGCGCGGGGTGGTGGGCTGAGCCGGATCCGCGAGCTGGGCAGCGGCCGGGAGCTGCTGCGCGACGGCCAGGTCGGCAACGAGCTGCGGCTCTACGACGAGTACGACCAGCACCCCGACTTCGGGGAAGGGCCGTGGCACCTGGTCCCCACCGGCGCGGTGGTCTCGTCCGCGGACACCGTGGCGGAGGTACGCGCCGAGCACAGCCCGGCCGGCCAGCGGCTGATCGTCACCGGCCAGGTCGGTGAGGTGACGTACGAGCAGCGCGTCACGCTGTGGCGCGGGCTGGACCGGCTCGACCTGCGTACCCGGGTGCTCGGGTTCACCGGGTCGGACAAGCTGCTGCGGGTGAAGTTCCCGGTCGACGTACCGGGGGCGCGGCCGGTCTCCGAGGTGGCCGGCGCGGTGATCGCCCGCGGCTTCGCGTTCCCCGACTCCGACGCCGCGACCGCGCCGTGGACCCTGGACAATCCGGCCAACACCTGCTTCGGGCTCAGCAGCACCGCGCAGTTGGCGCTGGCCGACCCGGCCGGCGAGCCGCTCGGCGCCGCCGCGATCGCCGTCGCCGAGGTGGTGGTCCCTTCGCTCGCCGAGGCGTCCGAGCTGGCCCGCGACCTGGTGATCGCGCTCGCCCGGGTCGGCGTCACCGCGACCACCTCCACCGCCGCCGGCTCCCGGTACGGCTGGCTGCGGGTGGACTCCAACCTGCCCGACGTACGGATCGTGCTCGCCGGGCCGGACACCAACGAGCTGGCCGCCGAGCTGGTGGAGCGGGCCGGGCCGGCGTACCGGGACACGTTGAAGCGGGAGCTGGACACGCGGGGGGCGGCGCGGCTGTACGTACCGGCCGAGGCGCCGGTGGAGCAGGCCTGGGTCGCCAACGCCGACCTGCGGGACGTACGGGCACTGCCGGCGGTGATCGTGGCCGGCGCCGACGCCGGCGCGCTGACCGCCGAGATCGCTGCCCTGGCGGCGGAGTTCGCC
>JBOGDG010000018.1:0-15662 GCA_050701655.1 Micromonosporaceae bacterium | reverse complement strand
GCTCGTGGATCTCCAGTCAGTACCGCTGGTCCCCGCTGGACCGCTGGCTGCCGGCTGGTCTCGGAGAGCAGCCGGCCGTCGACGCGCGGACCGCCCTGATCCGGGCCTGGCTGGAGCGGTTCGGCCCCGGCACGGTCGCCGACATCAAATGGTGGACCGGCTTCACCCTGGCTGAGGTCCGCGCGGCCCTCACCCGCCTCGACCCGGTAGAAATCGACCTCGGGGGTACGCCGGGCGTGCTGCTGCCGTCCGATCTCGACCCGGTCGCGGCGCCCGAGCCGGAGGTGGCGCTGCTGCCGGCGCTGGATCCGACGCCGATGGGCTGGCAGCAGCGCGACTGGTATCTCGGCGTACACAAGGAGTCGCTGTTCGACCGGTCCGGCAACATCGGGCCCACCATCTGGTGGGACGGCCGGATCGTGGGCGGCTGGGCGCAGCGTACGGACGGGGAGCTGGCGTACCGGCTGCTGGAGGACATCGGGGCCGACGCGGCCGCCGCGGTGGAGAAGGCGGCGGGGCAGCTCGCGGCCTACATCGGGCCGGTGCGGTTCGTGCCCCGCTTCCGTACGCCCCTGGAGCGCGAGCTCGCCGGCTGATCTTTCCGGTTCCGGTTGTGGGCGGTACGGACTACCGACAGGGTGGGAGGAACGCATTCCCACCCCCGAGGAGGGGTCCCATGAGCGTGTACAAGGTGATCGACGTCATCGGCACCAGCGAGCAGTCCTGGGAGGACGCCGCGGCCACCGCGGTCAGGACCACCAGCCAGACGGTCCGCGATCTGCGGGTCGCCGAGGTGGTGGCGCAGGATCTCAGCATCGACGAGGGTGGCGGCGTCACGTTCCGTACCAAGCTGCGGATCTCGTTCAAGTACGAATCCGTGGCGTGATCCCCGCCCTTGCGGACAGTACCTGACCGCAAGGGCCTCTAACGTGGGTCTCATCAGGGCGGGCGACGATCCGCCGGAGACGCGGAGGGAACACGATCATGGACTGGAAGCTCGAGCTGGTTGCGGTGCCGGTGTCCGATGTGGAGAAGGCCAAGGCGTTCTACGTCGACCAGGTCGGCTTCCACCTCGACCACGACCATCAGGTCACCGACGAGCTGCGGTTCGTACAGCTCACGCCGCTCGGCTCGGGCTGTTCGATCGCGATCGGCACCGGCATCACCGACGCGCAGCCCGGCTCGGTACGCGGCCTGCAGCTCGTGGTCTCCGACGCCGACGCGGCGCGGGCGCACCTGCTGGAACGCGGTGTCGAGGTCGGCGAGGTGCAGGACCTGCCGTGGGGCCGGTTCGTCTTCTTCAGCGACCCCGACGGCAACAGCTGGGCCGTACAGCAGATCGTCAAGCCCTGACCCCACCAGCCCTCACGCCGACTTGGTGGGGTAAAGCGTTGTGCCAAACCGCGCAAACCGGTCATCGGAACAACACTTTGCCCACCAAGTCGGCGTGTTCGGCGGTGGACTGCCCCAGCGGGTGCCGTGGCGGGCACGGGCGGGAGAATGGCGTGGTGAGCAAGCCGGTGATCTCCAACGTCCTCGCGGGGCGGTACGCCTCGCCCGAGCTGGCCCGGATCTGGTCGGCCGAGCAGAAGATCGTGGCCGAACGCCAGCTGTGGATAGCGGTGCTGAAAGCGCAGCGAGAGCTTGGTATCGCTGTCCCCGACGGCGCGGTCGAGGCGTACCAGGCCGTCGTCGATCAGGTCGACCTGGCGTCGATCGCGGCGCGCGAGCGGGTCACCCGGCACGACGTGAAGGCCCGGATCGAGGAGTTCTCCGCGCTCGCCGGCCACGAACAGATCCACAAGGGGATGACCAGCCGCGACCTCACCGAGAACGTCGAACAGCTCCAGATCCGGGACTCGCTGCGCCTGCTCCGGGACCGGATCGTCACCACCCTCGCCCGACTCGCCGCACGCGCCGCCCAGTACGCCGATCTGGTCCTCGTGGGGAGGTCGCACAACGTACCGGCGCAGGCCACCACGTTGGGGAAGCGGTTCGCGACGGCGGCGGAGGAGCTGCTGCTGGCGTACCACCGGATTGATGATCTTCTGGCGCGCTACCCGCTGCGGGGGATCAAAGGCCCGATGGGTACGGCCGCCGACCAGCTGGACCTGCTCGGCGGTGACGCCGCGAAGCTGACCGAGCTGGAAAAGGCCGTGGCGCGCCACCTGGGCTTCGCCCAGACCCTGACCAGCGTCGGGCAGGTCTACCCGCGCTCGCTCGACTTCGACGTGGTGTCGGCGGTGTCGCAGGCGGCGGCTGGGCCGTCGTCGCTGGCGCTGACGCTGCGGCTGATGGCGGGGCAGGAGCTGGCGACCGAGGGGTTCAAGCCGGGCCAGGTCGGCTCCAGCGCGATGCCGCACAAGATGAACAGCCGCTCCTGCGAACGCGTCAACGGGCTCGCCGTCGTGCTCCGGGGGTACGTCTCGATGGTCGGCGAGCTGGCCGGCGACCAGTGGAACGAGGGCGACGTGTCGTGCAGCGTCGTACGGAGGGTGGCGCTGCCGGACGCGTTCTTCGCCGCCGACGGGCTGTTCCAGACGTTCCTCACGGTGCTGGACGAGCTGGGGGCGTACCCGGCGGTGATCGGGCGGGAGCTGGACCGCTACCTGCCGTTCCTCGCCACCACGAAGGTGCTGATGGCGGCGGTGAAGGCCGGCGTCGGGCGGGAGACCGCCCACGAGGCGATCAAGGAGCACGCGGTCGCGGTCGCGCTCGAAATGCGGGAGAAGGGCGCCGACCGCAACGACCTGCTCGACCGGCTCGCCGCCGACTCCCGACTACGCCTGTCCGCCGCCGAGATCCAGACCCTGGTCGCCGACCCGGCCAGCTTCACCGGCGGCGCCGCCGCCCAGGTCGCCGCCGTGGTCGCGCTGATCGAGCCGGTCCTGGCCGCCCACCCCGAAGCGGCGGCTTACCAGCCCAACGACATTCTCTGAGTACGCGTACCGGCCATCGCCGCAAGTTCGTGCACACTCCTGGCGTTTCCGCGTGTACGTACTGCAAAGTCGACTCCAACAAGCGTCAGCCACGATACAAAGGGGAGTCACATGGCGCTGCGGCATGTAGGAATCGACCCGGAGACCGGTGGGGATCACTGCCCGACGGTGTTCGTCGATGAAGACACGGGGGATTTCGTGTTCCAGGGCTGGAAGCTCGACGGGGCCACAATGGCCCAAGTGAAGGCAGCGGGATCGCTGCCAGACTACGAGACGGTGGTCCGGCTGCCGCGCCGGATGGCCGCGATCATCGCTGAGGCGGTGAACCAGTGATGGCGAACGAGCCTCGGTACTACGCGGATTTCCGTGGAGCGGTCCGGTCGGCGGTGCATCTGGAAATGCGCGACATCTACGAACCGAGCAACCCCGACTATCAGGACTGGCTCTCATGGGAGACGAGCAGTCCTGACGCACCGTTCAGCGACTGGCATCGGAGCGAGCGGTTCGCTGAGTGGACCGACATCGTCAAGGAGACCGTGGAGCGCGGGGTAATTATGCGGCGCGCCCGAATCGTCTCCGAACCGGTCACCGACTACATCCGGTGGGAGCACGCGCTCACCGGTGCGATGAACATCCCGGCCGGCGAGCAGGTGCGGTGGTTGCCTCGTCGGCGCGCGTCGGACATTGCCTTGCCAGGGAACGACCACTGGGTGTTCGACGAACGGCTGGTGCGACTTCACCACTTCAGCGGTGAGGGCGAGATCCTTGACAACGAGTTTTCCGAGGATCCGGCGCTGGTCAAGCTCTGCGTATCCGCGTTCGAGGCGGTGTGGGAGCGAGCCATCCCGCACGACGAGTACCAGATCAGCTGACCGTCGTCCGATAATCCGTTCTGTGCGATCGTCGCCGTCGTCCAGCGCCCAGCAGGCGAAACAGGCCCTCGCCGACCGGCTCCGCGAGATCCGGCTCGACGCGGGCCTGTCTGCCCGGGCGCTGGCGCTGCGTGCGGGATGGCACGAATCCAAGTGCTCCCGCATCGAGCACGCCCGCACCACCCCGTCAGAGGCGGACATCAAACTGTGGTGTGAGATCTGTGACGCCGCTGACCAGGCAGCCGATCTCATCGCCTCCGCCCGCGCCATCGAGTCGATGTACGTCGAATGGCGTCGCATGCAACGCACCGGCCTGCGCCAACTCCAGGAATCGTTCACACGGCGACAGGAGGCGGCCCAACACACCCGCGTCTACCACTCCCAAGTGATCCCCGGGTTCTTCCAGACACCCGGATACGCGACCGCGCTGCTCTCCGAGATCGCTAGGTTCCACGAGATACCGAATGATGTGGAGGAGGCCGTCGCGGCGCGGATGGAGCGCCATCGCCTGCTACGGCAAGGGGACCGCCGGTTCGCAGTGGTCATTGAGGAGTCGGTGCTGCGATACCAGTTGGGGGATCCCGCGACCATGGCCGGGCAGCTTGGTCACCTGCTCGATGAGGCGACCCTGCCCTCGGTGAGCCTCGGGATCATTCCCTTTGCCCGCAGCAATCGTCCAACCTGGACGTTGGAGGGGTTCACCATTCTTGATGAGGCGCTCGTCGATGTGGAACTGCTATCGGCAAACGTGGTCATTACGCAGCCGCGGGAGATCGCGCTCTACACGAAGGCGTTCGGTGAGTTCGCCGCGATGGCGGTGTGCGGCAAGCATGCTCGTGCGCTGATCAATGACGCGATCGGGGCGCTCGGCTGAAGCTCTGCAATTCCGTACACATTGATTGAGGGTGGCTCAGCGCGTTCGTAGCGTCACTCGCATGATGGCCGTGCGTAGCCCGTACACATTGGATAATCCTCCGCCCTTGTCGCCGCCGGCGTGGGTGGTCACGTCGGCCGCTGTGAACGACTGGCTGGTCGCGGCGAAGATCTGGCGCATGCACACGCCGGAGCCGCTCGATCATCGGCCAAGGTCGCAGTGGCGATGCCGGGGTTGCCAGGAGATGTGGGAGTGTCCGCGGTGGGCGCTGGCCGACGCTGTGCTCGCCCGGATATTCGCCGCCGCCTGCGGACCAGTCCTGCCGCGGGCGTCCCAGTGGCCCGCCGCACACTAGATTGCCGCGGGCGTCCCAGTGGCCCGCCGCAGCTCTAGATTGATGGTATGGATCTTGCAGTACTGCTGGCGGCGTTCGGGTTGATCGCGCCGGTGGAGCTGCCGGACAAGACGTTCGTGGCGACGCTGGTGCTGGCCACGCGGTACCGGGCGGTGCCGGTCTGGCTCGGTGTGCTGGCGGCGTTCGCGGTGCAGTGCGGGATCGCGGTCACCGCCGGCTCGCTGCTGACCCTGCTGCCGGAGCGGCCGGTGCAGCTCGGGGCCGCGGTGCTGTTCGCGGTCGGGGCGGTGGTGCTGTTCGTGGGCGCCCGCAAGGCCGGCGTGGCCGAGCGGGAAGCCGAGGAGGAGTACGCCGCGAAGCTCGCTGACCAGCCGCAACGCTCCGGATGGCGGGCAGCCGGCACCAGCTTCCTGGTGCTGTTCACCGCCGAGTGGGGGGACCTGAGTCAGCTGCTCACCGCCGGGTTGGTGGCACGCTATGCGGACCCGATCTCGGTGTTCGCCGGGTCGTTCCTGGCGCTCGCCGTGGTCTCCGGCGCGGCGGTGCTGCTCGGCCGCTGGATCGTACGGCGGGTCAGTCTGGTGCTGGTGCGTTACGTCGGCGCCACGGTGTGTGCGGCGCTCGCCGTACTGACGGTGGTGGGTCTGGCGAGCGGCTGACCGGCCGCCGGGTAGGCTTTGAACGCAACTGACCTGGGAGTTCATCGACAGGGAGTGCCGCGTGGCTCGCGTCATTGTGGACGTCATGCTCAAACCCGAAATCCTTGATCCACAAGGCGAGGCGGTCACCAACGCCCTGCCTCGGCTCGGGGTCTCCGGAGTCCAGTCGGTACGCATCGGCAAGCGTGTGGAGCTCGTGTTCGCCGGCAGTGCCGATCCGCAAGCCGACCTGGACGCGGCCCGTGAGATCGCGGACAAGCTGCTCGCCAACCCGGTGATCGAAGACTTCACGGTACGGGTGGAGCGGCCCGAGCCCGAGGAGCAGCCGGCGTGACCGCTGCCAGGATCGGGGTGGTCACCTTCCCCGGCTCGCTCGACGACGCCGATGCGCTGCGGGCGGTACGCCTGGCCGGCGCCGTACCGGTCCCGCTGTGGCACGCCGACGCCGGGTTGCCCGCCGTCGACGCGGTGATCCTGCCCGGCGGTTTCTCGTACGGGGACTATCTGCGGGCGGGCGCGATCGCCCGGTTCGCGCCGGCGATGAGCGAGATCGTCGACGCCGCCAACGGCGGGATGCCGGTGCTCGGCATCTGCAACGGCTTCCAGGTGCTGTGCGAGGTGCACCTGCTGCAGGGCGCGCTGACCCGTAACAGTCACCTGCACTTCCGGTGCCGGCCGCAGGCGTTGCAGGTGACCAACAACCGGACGGCGTGGACCAACGCGTACCCCCAGGATCAGAAGATCGTGATCCCGGTGAAGAACATCGACGGCTGTTTCGTCGCCGACGCCGCCACGCTCGACGCGCTGGAGGGCGAGGGCCGGGTGGTCGCCCGGTACGTCGACGGCAGCCCCAACGGCTCGCAGCGCGACATCGCCGCGATCACCAACCCGGCCGGCAACGTGGTCGGCATGATGCCCCACCCCGAGCACGCGGTCGAGGCGCTCACCGGCGCGTCGTCGGACGGTCTCGGGGTCTTTGCCTCGGTTCTGTCCCACCTGGGAGCTAGAGTATGAGCGAGACCGTCACCGAGGTGCTCGCCACCGTCGACTCCGTCGAGCGCGCCGCCGATTCGCCCGACGTCGAGCAGCCGTACCTGGAGCTGGGGCTGCGCGAGGAGGAGTACGAGAACATCCGCAAGATCCTCGGGCGCCGCCCGACGCAGTCCGAGCTGGCGATGTACTCGATCATGTGGAGCGAGCACTGCTCGTACAAGTCGAGCAAGATCCATCTGCGGCAGTTCGTCGACAAGGCGCCGCCGAGCGAAGAGATGCTCGCCGGGATCGGTGAAAACGCCGGTGTGGTACGCGTCAGCGAAGACCTCGCCGTCACCTTCAAGGTGGAGAGCCACAACCACCCGAGCTTCGTGGAGCCGTACCAGGGGGCGGCCACCGGCGTCGGCGGGATCGTGCGCGACATCCTCGCGATGGGCGCCCGCCCGATCGCCGTGATGGACCCGCTGCGGTTCGGCGACGCCGCCCACCCCGACACGGCCCGCGTGCTGCCAGGGGTCGTGGCCGGCATCGGCGGGTACGGCAACTGCCTGGGGCTGCCCAACATCGGCGGCGAGGTCGTGTTCGACCCCGGCTACCAGGGAAACCCGCTGGTCAACGCGCTGTGCATCGGCGTACTCCCGGTGTCGCGGCTGCAAAACAAGGCGGCCGCGGGCGTCGGCAACATCGTGGTGCTGCTGGGTGCGAAGACCGGCCGGGACGGCATCGGCGGCGTCTCCGTACTGGCGTCGGCCACCTTCGACGACGGCTCCGAGGCGCGCCGCCCGTCGGTCCAGGTCGGTGACCCGTTCACCGAGAAGCTGCTGATCGAGTCCTGCCTGGAGCTGTACGACGCCGGCCTGATCACCGGCATCCAGGATCTCGGTGGCGCCGGCCTCACCTGCGCCCTGTCCGAGACCGCCTCCGCCGCCGGTACGGGGATGCGCGCGTACCTGGAGCGGGTGCCGCTGCGTGAGCCCTCGATGGAGCCGCACGAGATCCTCGCCAGCGAGTCCCAGGAGCGGATGCTGCTGATCGTCGAGCCGTCCAAGCTCGATCAGGTGCTCGCGGTCGCCGTGAAGTGGGGCGTGCTCGCCACCGCGATGGGCGAGGTCACCGCTGGGCCACCTGAAGGCGACGGCCGGCTGGTCGTCACCTGGCGCGGCATCACCGTGGTCGACGTACCGCCGGGGAGCCTGGCCGACGACGGCCCGGTGTACGCCCGCCCCAGCCGCCCACCGGTCGACCAGCCGCTACTGCAGGCGGACCGGGCCGAGACGCTGCCCCGCGCGACCAGCGGCGACGAGCTGCGCGGCACACTGCTGGAGATGGTCGCCAGCCCCAACCTGTGCGACAAGACCTGGGTCACCGAGCAGTACGACCGGTACGTCCTCGGCAACACCGTGCTCGCCCAGCCCGAAGACGCCGGCATGCTCCGGCTCGACGAGTCGTCTCACTTGGGCGTTGCCTTGTCGGTGGACGGCAACGGGCGGTTCACCCGGCTCGACCCGTACCACGGGGCGAAGCTGGCGCTGGCCGAGGCGTACCGCAACGTCGCCGTCAGCGGCGCCCGCCCGATCGCGGTCACCAACTGCGCCAACTTCGGCAGCCCCGAGGACCCGGGCGTGATGTGGCAGTTCGCCGAGGCGGTACGCGGCCTCGCCGACGGCTGCGCCGAGCTGGGCATCCCGGTGACCGGCGGCAACGTCAGCTTCTACAACCAGACCGGTGCCACGGCGATCAACCCGACGCTGGTGGTCGGTGTGCTCGGGCTGATCAACGACGTACGCCGCCGGATCCCGGTCGGCCTGCCGGCCGCGGACACCGCGCTGGTGCTGCTCGGCGAGACCCGCGACGAGCTGTCCGGCTCGGAGTGGGCCTGGGTGATGCACGACCACCTCGGCGGTACGCCGCCCACCGTCGACCTGACCGCGGAGAAGCGGCTCGGTGTGCTGCTGGCGTCGGCGTCCGAGGACGGGCTGCTCGCCGCCGCACACGACCTCTCCGACGGCGGGCTGGCGCAGACGCTGGCCGAGGCGTGCCTGCGGTACGGCGTCGGCGCCACCGTCTCCGTACCGGCCGAGTACGCCGCCGACCCGACCGGCTGGCTGTTCTCCGAGTCGGCGGGGCGCGCCCTGGTCGCGGTGCCGCGGGATCGGCTCCACCTGTTCGAGTCGCGGTGCCGGGAGCACAGCGTGCCGTTCACCGAGATCGGCGCCACCGCCCCCGACAGCGACGCGCTCACCGTGGCCGACCAGTTCACGGTGCCGCTGCCGGAGCTCCGCGAGGCGTACACGTCCACGCTCCCCAGCCTCTTCGGCTGAGAGGCACCCCGCGCGGCTCGGCGGCCCCGGGGCGACGCGGGCGTGGACGAGCGATGAGCCGAGGAGTTGAATCTCGTCGCCGCTGGGAGCATCCTCATTCGTAGCGGCTGAGTCGCTCATGGTGCGCCGGCCGTTCAGGCTCGGGGGGCAGAGTCCCGGCCCACAAGGCCGGAGCCAACCAGGGGGCCGCCATGGCCGTTCATCGAGGTGTGAGCCTCACGTCAGTGATCATTCTCGTTACCGGCGGGATCGTCGGAGTCGCCTCGCCCGCGCAGGCGCAGGAGCCGGTGACCGTCCCCACCACACCGGGGGAGACCGTCACGGTGACCTGGGAGGGGACCGTGTTGCCGGGCGCGAATCCGAGCAGCGAATGTGGCCAACCCACCGACGTGGGTGCCGACAGCCACGAGATCGACCTCGTCGTACCGGACGGGACGTACGACCAGGTGACGGTGCTGGCCACGGCGACCGTCAGCTACGACGGCCCCAACGACCTGATCGTCACGATCATCCGGCCCGACGGCAGCAGCGTGTCGGGCGACAGCGGGTTCGTCGACGCCGACGAGAGCGTCTCGCTCTCCAACCCGGAGGCCGGCAGGTACCAGATCGTGGCCTGCATGTTCGCCGGCGCCACCCCGCAGCCGTACACGGGCACGCTCACCCTGGAAGCCAAGGAGCTGCCGGCTCCGGCGCCGGAGTCCTGCGCCGCGCCGGGCAAGCCGCTGCGGTTCGCCCCGCCGTCGTACGTCGACACGCACCGTGCCGGCGGTGAGCCGAGCGTGCAGACCCATCCCGACGGCACGCTGCTGTACGCGGCCCACGCCGGCACCACCCACTTCTTCGCTCCCGAGGCGGGCGACCCGGACTCCAGCGCCTTCCTGGAGAACTACCGCGGGCAGGTGTACGCCTGGTCCAGCGACGACGGCGGCGCGACGTGGAACTTCGTCGACCGCACCCTGCCGCCGGACGGCGTCGCCGGGTCCGGTTTCTCCGATCCTGACTTCGCCATCGACACCGCCGGCAACGTCTACCTGACCGAGATCAACCTGGTGAACGTGGCGGCCTCGAAGTCGACGGACTCGGGGCACAGCTACGAGCTGCAGAACTTCTTCGCGCAGACCCTCACCGACCGGCAGTGGACCTCCGCCGGACCCGAGAACGTTCTGTTCATCGTGGGCAACGCCTCGCAGGGTGGCACCGTTCCCACCGACCCGGTGGGCAACAACGGGCACACCATCTACCGCAGCACCGACGGCGGCAGCACCTTCTCGGAGGGTGTCGACGATGACGGTGGCCTCGGCGACATCAAGTTCGACGACCGCGCCGGCACCCTGTACGAGGCGCACCTCAGCGGCGGCACGCTCCAGATGGCGGCGTTCCGCAACGCTCTCAGCCCCGACGTGCAGGCGGCCCTGACCCCGGAGCTCAACCCAATCGCCGACGGCGTCGACATGCTCTCCCACTGGCCGGCGATCGACGTGGATGCCAGGGGCAACGTCTACATCGCCTGGGACGAAGGCGGCGACGGCGCGCGGGCGGCCGGCATCTGGTACTCGTCCTCCACCGACGGCGGGCGGAGCTGGGCGGCCCCGGTGCGGGTCGACCCCGATGACCGTACGGACATCTGGCCCTGGATCGCCGTGGGATCGCCCGGACGGGTGGCTGTCTCCTGGTTCGGGAACGACAGCGAGCTGCCGGACCACGACGCCGAGCAGTCCGGCCCTGACGACCCGTGGAACGTGTACGTCGCCCAGACGCTGACCGGCCTCGGGTGCCGGGAGTCCACCTCGGCCGGCTTCCGGGTCACCCAGGCCACCCCCGAGCCGTTCCACGTGGGTACGGTCTGCCAGGGCGGCACGATCTGCCAGGCGCAGCTCGTCGACCGTCGCCTCGGGGACTACTTCACGATCGACATCGACACCACCGGCGCCGTGGTCATGGCGTACTCGGACACCCGTCAGGGCGGCGCCGTGGCCTTGCCGGCGTTCGGAAAGCAGACGGGTGGACCGAGCTTCCTGCGGGGACGGCCGATCGGCGTACCCCGGAAGGGATGACCACCCACACCTGAGGGGCTGGGCGCCTCGGTGGCGCTCAGCTCCTCGCTGGTGGTGCGGATCTTCAGGTGCGCCGGTTACGGGCCGGTGTACCGGATGTACAGGCGGGGTTACGGGCGCGCACGCGAGACAGCTGTGGGCCTAGCGACCGAGGATCGCTAGTCCTCGTACCAGTCGAGGCGGTGGTCGTCGTCGCCCGCTGAGTGGCGGCCACGCCCGGGGCGGCTGGCCGGCCGCTCGCCGTGCCCGCCCTGGTCGCCGTACCCACTGGAGCGGTCGCCGTAGCCGGGCTCGCCGTAACCGCCGCGACCGTACGGGTCGGCGTCGGCGTCGGCGGCCGAGTGCCGGCCGCCGCCTGAGCCGCCGGCGTCGTGGCCGGAGCCGTAGCCAGGGTCGCTGGCCTGGTGGCCCGAGCCGGCCTGGTGGGCGCCGTAGCCCGGATCCCCGGCCTGGCCGCCGCCGTAGCCGGGGTCGTCGGTCTGGTGGCCCGACTGGTAGCCCGAGCCGTAGCCGGGGTCGGCGCCGTAGTCGGGCTCGGGGCTGCGGCCGTACCCGGAGTCGGGGCCGTACCCGGAGCCGGGCGCGTAGCTTTCCCGGCCGGCCGGGTAGACGTCGTCGCCGCCGTCGGCGAGCGGGCCGGGATGCGACATCGTCGGCTGGTCGATGCCGGTGCGGTCGATCATGGACGTGGGCTGTTCGATGCCGGCCGGATTGATCATCGAGGTCGGCTGGTCTGCGCCCATCACCGTGGTCGGCTGCGCCCCGCCCATCACCGTGGTCTGCGCCCCGTACGGGTCGGTGTGGTACGCACCGCGCGCGCCCGGCGTGGGGCCGCGCGGGCCGGGCTCCTCGCTCTCGTACTCCTCGTCCTCTCCCTCGTCGCGGCGGCGGAACAGCCACACGATCGCGCCGATGCCGCCCAGCACCAGCGCCGCGGCCAGCAGATACATCAGCCACGCCAGCCAGTTGGTGCCGCCCTCGTCATCGGCGGCACCACCCGCCTCGGTGGGCCCCGTGGTGTCCGCCGGCTCGTCGGCGGTGGGGGTGGCGGACGCGCTCGCGGAGACCTTCGGAGTCATCGTGGTCTCGACGCGTACGTTCTCGCCGTCGCTGCCGGTCTTGGTCAGCTTCTTCGTGTCGTACCCCGACTTGGTGATCGTGAATTTCAGTGCGCCCGAGGGGATCGGCTGGTCGTCAGTGGAGTTCAGCTTGAACGTGCCGGTCTTGCTGGTGGCGGTGGTGTGTTCCTTGCCGGCGCTGTCCTTGACCGAGACCTTGGCGTTGGGGACCGGCTTCTTGGTCTCCTCGTCGGTCACGACGCCGGAGACGCCGCTGACCGCCTTCGGCTTGTCGGGGCCCTTGAGGGTGACGTTGTAGCCGGCCTCGTTGTCGTCGTCGTTGGTGTCGTCATAGTTGATCCGCGCCCGGCCCTGGCCCTGCCGGCTGTCCCCGGCCGCCGGGCCGCCACTCCGCGGCGGCTGCAGCTTGACGAAGAAGTTGCGCGACTCGTTCGGTCTGAAGTCCAGGTCGTCGCAGCGCAGCGAGTTGCCGGCGACCGTACACCCGTCGGTGCCCTGTTTGATCGAGACGCCCTCACCGCCGAGCGGCACCTCGATGGTGAGCTCGACCCCGTCGGCGGGGAGTCCCTGATTCCGCACCGTGACGTTGACGTCCTTGGCGCCGCCGCCCACCTGCAGCGTGACGTCGCCACCGACGGACACCGACAGGTTTGTGGGTTGCGCGTACGCCGGAGCCGCCAGCCCCACGCCGAGCCCGGCAGCGAGCGCCACCACCACGCCGATCCGCGAGAGTACGCGGCGCAGGCTGACGCGCCTCGTGTCACGCTCGCTCACAGTGCCTCCTCGGCAAACCTCCCCGTGCAGTACACAGTCGGCCACTATGCCTTGTCGAGCCACCCAGCGGCCACCCGGGGGCCGCCTGTCGAGCCACCCGCCGCAGCTCATCGCGCCGGCCGGCAGCCGCCCGGAGGCGCCGCATAGGCTCGGTGTCGTGCCGTCCCGCCATGATCCCGCCGCCGTACGCGCCGCCTTCGACGCCGTACTCCCGGAGGTCGACAGTGGCCGGGAGCCGGCGGCCGGCCCGCTGCGGGATGCGGTCCGTTCCTCGCTCGCGGTGCTGGCCGCCACGGTCCCCGGAAAGACAGTGGAGGTACGGGTCCCGCCGTACGGCGTGGTGCAGTGCGTGGCCGGCCCGCGGCACACCCGGGGCAACCCGCCCAACGTGGTGGAGACAGACCCCCTTACCTGGGTACGCCTCGCCTCCGGCCGACTGGCCTGGGAGGACGCGGTGGCGGCCGGCGCGGTCTCGGCCAGCGGCACCCGGGCGGATCTGTCGGCGTACCTCCCACTGGTCCGCTAAGGGCGATATCACAGATAGCTATGGAAGACAGCAGTGCGTTACGTCCGGATTCTCGCGTACACTAGCCCGCGACAGAGACGTTCTTCCCCTTGCGATCGAGGAGTGGCGGGTGCCCCGAGGCGACGGGTTGTTGACCCATGACCTCGACCCAGACCAGCCCGGCCCACAAGACGCGTGCGGTGTCTTCGGCGTATGGGCTCCCGGTGACGAGGTCGCGAAGCTGGCGTACTACGGGCTCTACGCCCTGCAGCACCGCGGACAGGAAGCGGCCGGCATCGCGGTCAGCGACGGCTCCGGGATCGTGGTCTACAAGGACGTCGGTCTGGTCGCGCAGGTCTTCGACGAGCCGACCCTGGCGAGCCTGCAGGGCCACATCGCGATCGGCCACACGCGCTACTCCACCACCGGCGCCTCCAACTGGGAAAATGCCCAGCCCACGCTGCGCTCCACGGAGACCGGCACCACCGTCGCGCTGGCCCACAACGGCAACCTGGTCAACTCCGCCGAGCTGGCCCGGCAGCTCGGCACCAACGTCGACGAGGACGCCACCAGCGACACCGCGCTGGTCTCCAGCCTGCTGGTGGCCCGCCCCGACGTCTCGGTGCAGGCCGCCGCGATGGAGCTGCTGCCCACCCTGAAGGGCGCGTTCAGCTTCGTCTTCATGGACGAGCACACCCTCTACGCCGCCCGCGACCCGCAGGGCGTACGCCCGCTGGTGCTGGGCCGACTGGAGCGCGGCTGGGTGGTGGCCAGCGAAAACGCGGCGCTCGACATCACCGGCGCCTCGTTCGTACGCGAGGTCGAGCCCGGCGAGCTGATCGCGATCGACGAGCACGGGCTGCGCAGCGAACGATTCGCCAACCCGGCGCCGAAGGGCTGCATCTTCGAGTACGTCTACCTGGCCCGCCCCGACGCCACGATCGCCGGCCGCAACGTGTACGCCGCCCGCGTCGACATCGGCCGCAAGCTCGCCCGGGAGCACCCGGCGGAAGCCGACCTGGTGATCCCGTCGCCCGAGTCCGGCACCCCGGCAGCAATTGGGTACGCGGAGGAGTCCGGCATCCCGTACGGCATGGGGCTGGTGAAGAACGCGTACGTCGGCCGTACCTTCATCCAGCCGTCGCAGACCATCCGGCAGCTGGGCATCCGGCTCAAACTCAACCCGCTGCGCGATGTGATCCGGGGCAAGCGGATCGTCGTGGTCGATGACTCGATCGTCCGCGGCAACACGCAGCGCGCCATCGTACGGATGCTCCGCGAGGCCGGCGCGATCGAGGTCCACGTACGGATCTCCTCGCCGCCGGTGAAGTGGCCCTGCTTCTACGGCATCGACTTCGCCACCCGGGCCGAGCTGATCGCCAACGGGCTCGACACCGACGGCATCCGGCGTTCGCTGGGCGCCGACTCCCTCGGCTATGTGTCCCTTTCGGGGCTCGTCGCCGCCACCGAGCAACCGGCGAACCGGCTCTGCCGCGCCTGTTTCGACGGTGAGTACCCGATCCCGCTGCCGGCAGGTGACCTGATCGGCAAGCACGTACTGGAAGGGCTGACCAAGCGTCAGCTCGCGCCGGTGCTCGAGCCGGCCACCGCCGGCACGGCAGGCAGCAGCGATCGGGGCGCTGCCGAGCAACTGTCCGATACGGCCGACGGGCAACCTCATGCGGGTGTGGCGACCACTCCCGGCACCCTCGGCCCTTAAGGGGAGAGCTGTGACCCACGTGTCTGAGCGTCCGAGCAAGGCGCGGAAGGTAACGCCATGGAATGGCGGCGCCAACCGCAAGCGCACCACCAGCTACGCCGAGGCCGGCGTCAGCATCCACGCCGGTGAGGAAGCCGTGGAGCGGCTCAAGCCGCACGTGGCGAAGACCTTCCGCCCCGAGGTGGTAGGTGGCATCGGTGGCTTCGCCGGACTGTTCAAGTTCGACACGTCGAAGTACAAGAATCCGCTGCTCGCCTCCTCCACCGACGGCGTCGGCACCAAGCTGGTGATCGCGCAGCAGATGGGCATCCACGACACCGTGGGCGTCGACCTGGTCGCCATGGTGGTCGACGACATCGTGGCGTGCGGCGCGGAGCCGCTGTTCCTGCTCGACTACATCGCCTGCGGTGAGGTGGTACCGGACCGGGTCGCCGAGATCGCCGCCGGTATCAGCGACGCCTGCCGGTACGCCGGCGTCGCGCTGATGGGCGGCGAGATCGCCGAGCACCCCGGCGTA
>JBOGDG010000017.1:0-16782 GCA_050701655.1 Micromonosporaceae bacterium | reverse complement strand
GCCCGACCCGCTGGTCGACCCCTCCCAGTTGGTACGCCGCGAGCCGCCGGCGGCGGGCGGCCCGCCGCTACACCGGCCCCGGTTCCAGCGCGCCGGCGAGGTGGGGTGGCTGCGCGACACCGAGCCCGTACTCGCGGTCACGGTGGGGTACGAGACGCGCGGCTACCCGATCCAGGTGATGCTCTGGCACGAGGTCGTCAACGACACTGTCGGCGGGATCCCGGTGGCCACCACGTACCACCCGGCGTGCAACACCGGCTTCACGTACGGCCGCCGGGTCGACCGGCGGGTGCTGTCCTTCGGTGCCTCCGGCTGGGAGTACGCCGGCTGCGGCGTGCTGTACGACCGGCAGACCGAAACCCTCTGGCCGCAGCCGGTGGGCCGGGGCGCGATCGGCGTCCTCACCGGCACCAGGCTGACGACCCACCGCACCGCGATCGTGGCGTGGCGGGACTTCCTCGCCTCCTACCCCGACGCGTGGGTGCTCTCCCGCGACACCGGGCACGACCGGCCGTACGGGCGGAATCCGCACCCCGGCTACGACCCCGAGGGGCCGGCACCGCCCGGTACCCTCGCCGCCGATCCCCGGCTGCGGCCGATGACCCGGGTGGTGGGGCTGCCCGGCCTGGGCGTGGTGTTCGTACGGTCGGTGGTGGCGAGCAGCGGGGTGCAGACCTTCAACTTCGGCGACCGCAGCCTGGTCGCCTGGCACCGGCCGGGCCAGGTTTCACCGCTGGACGCCCACCGCGTCGGCGCGGGCCGCGATATAGGCACGGTCGCGGTCTTCGACGCCGAGGTCGACGGCCGTACCCTGCACTTCACCCCGTACGGCACGGGCTTCGTCGACGCCGAGACCGCCACGTCGTGGACGGTGCTGGGGTACGCCACGCACGGTCCGCTGGCGGGGCGGCGGCTGATCGGCCAGCCCGCGGTGGACACCTTCTGGTTCGCGTGGGCGGGGGTGCGTCCGGGCAGCCAGCTCGCACTGTGACCGGCCCGGGCTACGGGATGACGGACTACTGGATGACGATCGCGTCGGGGTAGAAGGCGTGCCAGGCGAACCACATCACGTCGAAGTGGTCGACGCCGGTCGCGGCGCCGCCGTCGCGCTGGACCACCCGCGCGCTGGCCAGCCGGTCGTCCCACACCGCCGCCAGGTCCGCGTCGCCGAGCGCGAAGCTGACCCGCTTGTGGCGTGCCACCCGGTCCTTGACGATCGCCGCCGCGTCACTGCCTCTGCGTACCCCGATCACGACCTCTTTGGACGCGAGCCGGTCGCTCTCCGCGAGCACCGGGAACAGCAGGTCCCGGCCGACGTAGTAGCCACCCGGCGGGGTGTACGAGCCGTACGGGTCGAGCCCGTAGTCGCGCAGGTGACCGGTCTCGGTGGAGAGCACCGTGGTGTCGGGGTGCTCCCGGCGCCAGCGTCCCCAGGTGGCCCACACCATCGGGACCGTGGTCAGCCGCTGGCCGCGCAGCCGGCCCTTGATCGCCACCGTGGCCAGCTGCGGCCACTCGGAGTCGGTCTGCCGGTCGTACATCAGCAGGTTGGAGTTGACCAGCTGGCCGGTGGTGCCGAAGGTCAGTGGCTTGCCGCCCACCTCGCCGCGTACCGCGAAGGCGGAGCCGGTCAGCGGACAGTACGTCACCGACAGCGGCTCGTCGCCGAACCGGTCGTTGACGATCTCGTGCCACACCAGCACCAGCTGGGGGTACGCCCGCGCCTGCCCGCCGCGTACCAGCCCGAACACCGGGTCGTCGTCGAGCAGGCTCATCTGGCCCGGCGCGACGAACCGGGGTTCGTCGATCGGCGGGATCCCGTCGCGCTGCGGGTTGCCGGTGACCACGTTCTCGGCGAGGGTGTCCAGCCAGGAGTCCGAGCCCGCGGCTGGCACCTCCACCGGGCCCCGGCCCGGGCGCCGGTAAGCCCAGACCCCGGCCCCCACCAGCCCCACCGCGCCCGCCAGCGCGGCGGCCCCCTTCAGGACCTGTCGCCGGGTACGCCCCGGAGGCTCCGGGTACGCCGGTACCTGCTCATCGATCATGACGCTCACCCTGTTCGGTCACCACGGACGCTACGACCCCGCGCGGGTGAGTTCGGTGAGCGGGTTCACAGTTCAGGCGGGTGCTGCTCGGGGGTGACTCCCGGGCCGGGGGCGGCGGCGAAGCAGACCGGCGGGCTGAACCCCGCACGGGCGAACGCGGTCGTGACAGCGTCCGTCACGGCCGCCGTGGCCGCCGTGTCGATCAGCGCGAGTACGCAGCCGCCGAAGCCGCCGCCGGTCATCCTGGCCCCGTACGCGCCGGCCGCCAGGGCCGCGTCGACGGCGGTGTCCAGCTGCGGGACGGTGACCTCGAAGTCCTCGCGCAGGGAGGCGTGCGAGGCGGTGAGCAGCGGGCCGATCCCGGTCAGCTGGCCGGTCCGCAGCAGGGCCACGGTGTCGAGCACCCGCTGGTTCTCGGTGACCACATGCCGTACCCGGCGGCGGATCTTGTCGGAATCCAGCCGCCGTAGCGCGGGCCGCACGTCGTCGATGTCGCGCAGCGCGGTGACCCCGAGGGTCTTCGCGGCCTCCTCGCAGCTGGCGCGGCGGTCGGCGTACTCCCCGGCGACCAGCCGGCGGGGCGCGCGGGTGTCGATCACCAGGATCGCCAGGCCGGCGCCGGCCAGGTCGAACGGCACCTGCTGGTACGCCAGGCCGCGGCAGTCCAGGAACAACGCGTGCCCCGCCGTGCAGAAGACCGCGGCGGACTGATCCATGATCCCGCAGGGCACGCCGACGTAGGCGTTCTCGGCCCGCTGCGCGATCCGCGGCCACCGCCCGCGGGCCACCGAGTCACCGCCGACGGCACCGAGCACCGCGCACTCCAGCGCCGCCGACGAGGACAGCCCCGCCCCGGCCGGTACGTCGCTGGCGACCGTCAGCGACGCCGGCCGGACCTCGTGGCCCGCCTCGCGGAGCGCCCAGACCACGCCGGCGACGTAGCTTCCCCAACCGGCGACCTTGCCGGGTGCCAGCTCGTCCGGCCCGAAGCTGACCGGCTCGTCGTCCAGCTCCGACCGGACCGTCCACACGTCGGAGGGCCCGGCCGCGACCGGTGCGGCCGCGACCGCGGTGCGGTACGGCAACGCGAACGGAAGCACGTACCCGTCGTTGTAGTCGGTGTGCTCGCCGATCAGGTTCACCCGGCCAGGGGCACTCCAGACGGTGGTCGCCTCGATGCCGTAGTGCTGGGTCAGCGCCCGCCGGGCCCGGGTCACGGGGGTCATCGATGGTGCTCCCGGTGGAAGGCCCAGGCGTCGCCCACGATGTCGTGCAGGTCGGGTCTGGCCGGGGTCCAGCCCAGTTCGGCGCGGGCTTTGCCGGAGGAGGCGACGAGCTCGGCCGGGTCGCCGGGCCGGCGCGGCGCCACCACGACCGGGATCGGGTGACCGGTTGTCTCACGTACCACTTCGATGACCTCCCGGTTGGAGAAGCCGCTGCCGTTGCCGAGGTTGTAGACCCGGTGCTCGCCGGGCCGCATCGCCTCGAGGGCGAGCAGGTGTGCCGTGGCCAGGTCCGCGACGTGGATGTAGTCCCGTACGCAGGTGCCGTCGGGGGTGGGGTAGTCATCGCCGTACAGCCGCAGACTCGGTCGTTTCCCGGCCGCGACCTGCAGCGCTGTCGGGATCAGGTGGGTCTCCGGGTCGTGCCGTTCGCCGTGCGGCCCGTACGCGCCGGCGGCGTTGAAGTAGCGCAGGCTCACCGCCGCCAGACCGTGCCCCATCGCGTCCGCGGCGAGCGCGTGCTCGGCGGCGAGCTTGCTGGCCGCGTACGGGTTCGGCGGAGTCGTCCGTGCGGTCTCCGGGATCGGCAGCTCGGCGGGATCGCCGTAGACGTTCGCGGTGGAGGAGAACACGATCCGGCGTACCCCCGCCGATCGCATCGCGTCCAACAGCTGGAAGGTGCCGACGGCGTTGTTGTCCCAGTACGCCTCTGGCTTTGCCACCGACTCCCCGGCCGCGATGTACGCCGCGAGATGCAGCACCGCGTCGTAGCTGTCATCGAGTACGCCGGAGGCGTCGTGTACCCGTGCGGTGACCAGCTGGACGCCCCGCGGCAGCGTGTCGCGCCGCCCGGTGGAGAGGTCGTCGAGGATCACCACCTGATGGCCGGCGTCGCGCAGCAGCGCGCTGATCACCCCGCCGATGTAGCCGGCGCCCCCGGTCACCAGTAGCTTCATGAGCCCGACTCGCGCAGCATCCGGGCGGCGTGTTCGGGGCTCAGGTCGTTGATGTAGACCCCCATCGCGGCCTCCGATCCCGCCAGGTGCTTGAGCTTGCCCGGTGCGCGCCGGGTGCTGAACAGCTGCAGGTGCAGGTGGGCCAGATCGCGGTCGGTGCGGACCGGTGCCTGGTGCCACGCGGCGACGTACGGCATCGGCACCCCGAACAGGCCGTCCAACCGCCGCAGCAGATCGAGATACAGGGGTCCGAAGGCGTCGCGTTCGGCGTCGCTGAGCGCGGCCAGGTCGGGGACCTGCCGGTGCGGGACCAGATTCACCTCGAACGGCCAGCGGGCCGCTGCCGGCACGTACCCGGTCCAGTGCTCGTTGCCGACCACGACCCGGACCCCGGCGGCGCGCTCCGCGGCGAGCAGGTCGGCGAACAGCTGTCCACCGGTGCGCTCCCGGTACCGCCGCGCCGAGTCCAGCATCCGCCGGGTACGCGGGGTCACGAACGGGTACGCGTAGATCTGCCCGTGCGGGTGGTGCAGCGTCACCCCGATCTCCTCGCCCCGGTTCTCGAAGCAGAACACCTGCTCCACATCGGGCAGCGCCGACAGCTCCGCGGTGCGGTCGGCCCAGGCCTCCATCACGCGGCGCACCTGGTCCGGTGACAGGGCGCTGAACGAAGAGTCGTGGTCGGCGGTGAAGCAGACCACCTCGCAGCGGCCCGCACCCGGGCGTACCGGCACCAGCCCCGCCAGGGGTGGCGCCGCGGCCTCGCCGAACCGGTCGCTGAAGGAGGGGAACCGGTTCTCGAACACCACAACGTCGTAGTCGGCGGCCGGGATCTCGGTCGGGTGGCCCGGGCGGGACGGGCAGAGCGGGCATTCGGCCGCCGGCGGCAGGAAGGTGCGCTGCTGCCGGTGCGCGGCGACCGCGACCCATTCGTCCAGCACCCAGTCGTACCGGATCTCCGACGCCGGCGGCGGGGGTGGCAGTGGGCGCCGATCGACCGCGGACCGGTCGGTGTCCTCGCGTACGTCGTAGTAGATCAGGTCCCGCCCGTCCGCGAGGCTGACCAGGGTCCGCTTCACAGCTCCGCCAGCAACAGCTCGCCGACGTGCGCGTCGAGCACGTCGCGGGCTTCGGTGGGCAGCCCCTCGTCGCTGACGACGATGTCGGCCCGGTCGAGCGGGACGATGGTGGAGATCCCGATCGTCTGCCACTTCGTGTGGTCGGCGAGCAGCACCAGCCGGCGGGCCGCGTTGATCAGCGCCCGGTTGGTCTCGGCCTCCATCAGGTTGGGCGTGGTCAGCCCGGCGCGCTCGTCCATCCCGTGCACGCCGAGGAAGAGCAGGTCGGTGTGCAACGAGGTGATCGTGGCGATCGCGACCGGCCCGACCAGGGCGTCGGACGGGGTACGGGTGCCGCCGGTGAGGATCACCGTGTGGTCGGTACGCCCTGAGCGGTGCAGTACGTCGGCGGCCGGGATCGAGTTGGTCACCACCGTCAGATCCGGGATCTCGGTCAGGTGCCGGGCGAGCGCGGCGGTGGTGGTGCCGGCCGACAGCGCCACGGCCGCGCCCGGATGCACCAGCTCGGCGGCGCGGCGGGCGATCGCCTCCTTCTCGGCGAGCTGACGGGCCGACTTCGCCGCGTACCCGGGCTCGTCGGTGGCCGGCGACTCGACCGCGGTGGCGCCGCCGTGCACCTTCGCGATCAGGCCACGCTCGGCGAGCGTTTCCAGGTCCCGCCGGATGGTCATGTCGGAGACGGCGAGCTCTCGCACCAGGCTGCTGACCCGTACCCCGCCGTCGCGCTTGACCATCTCCAGGATGGTCACCTGACGCTGCCGCGCGAGCATCCGCTCTCCTTGATATCGGTGTCCTGGCGCGTGCTTCCCGGCAGCGCAGCCCTGGCAGGAACCAACATAATCCTACATCCGCCAGAGGTCCAGGCCGCAACTGTGCGCATGTCTGTTGGAAAACCTTGACATCACCCGCAATAGCTGCCAGGTTCTGATAAATATTGTTGAGTAGACGAGTTGTTAACGTTCGGTAGCCCTGAGGAGGCACACATGTCCGCCCTGACACGACGGGGATTGCTACGCGCCGCCGCCGCGGGCTTCGCGGTGACACTGCCGTCGGTGCTGGCGGCCTGCGGAGGTGGTGAGCAGGGCAGCACCGACACCGAGGTGACCCTCGGCAACAACTCCTCCGACCCGGTGCCGCGCAAGGCGATCGAGACCGCCATCAAGGGCGCCGAGGGTCTGAAGGTCAAGATCAATACGGTTGACCACAACTCGTTCCAGGAGTCGATCAACAGCTACCTGCAGGGCACCCCGCAGGACGTGTTCACCTGGTTCGCCGGCTTCCGGATGCAGTTCTTCGCCCGCAAGGGCCTGGTCGGCGACATCAGCGACGTCTGGGAGAAGGTCGGCGGCAACTACAGCGACGCGTTCAAGGACGCGTCGTCGGCCGACGGCAAGCAGTACTTCATCCCGTACCTGTACTACCCGTGGGCGGTCTTCTACCGGAAGAGTGTCTTCTCGGCGAAGGGCTACCAGCCCCCGAAGACCCTCGACGAGTACGAAGCGCTCTGCAAGAAGATGAAGGCCGACGGGCTGATCCCGATCGCGATGGGGCAGAAGGACGGCTGGCCCGCGATGGGCACCTTCGACTACTTCAACATGCGTACCAACGGCTACGACTTCCACGTCAGCCTGATGGCCGGCAAGGAGTCGTGGACCGACGCGAAGGTGAAGGCCGCCTTCGACAACTGGCGGTCGATCCTGCCGTACACCCAGGACAAGGCGACCGGGCGGATCTGGCAGGACGCGGTGCAGGCCGTACACCAGAAGAAGGCCGGCATGATCCTGCAGGGCTCCAGCCAGGTCGGGCCGCAGTTCCCGCCCGAGGACCAGGAAGACCTGGACTTCTTCCTGTTCCCCGAGATCGAGTCGTCCCACGGGCAGGGCGCGATCGAGGCCCCGATCGACGGTTTCTGCCTGGCGAAGAAGGCCAAGAACGTGGTCGGCGGCAAGGCGCTGCTGGACTACCTGGCCAGCGGCAAGGCGCAGAACGCGTATCTGAAGGAAGATCCGACGTTCGTGGCCACCGCCACCGACGCCGACCAGGGCGGGTACACCGAGCTGCAGAAGAAGGCCGCCGAGGCGGTCGCCGGCTCACAGCACATCTCGCAGTTCCTGGACCGTGACACCCGCCCGGACTTCGCGCAGAACGTCATGAAGCGCGCCATCAGCGACTTCCTCGACAACCCCGCGAACCTCGACTCGATCCTGGCCGGGGTCGAGAAGCAGAAGCAGACCTTCGACTGGGCCTGACCAGTGGCCGTACCCGAAGCGCCGGCGAGGGCGGGGGCCGACACGCCTCCCCCCGCCCTGGCCGGTCAACCAACCCGCCCCCGCCGTGGCCGGCGCGACCGGCTCGTCCTGGGACTGATGCTGGCGATCCCCGCGGTGGTGCACCTGGCGCTGGTGTGGGGCCCAACGTTCGGCTCGGTGGCGTTGTCGTTCGCCTCCTGGGACGGCATCGGCGGCTGGTCGGACATCGAGTGGGTGGGGCTCGCCAACTATCAGCAGATCATCGAGGTGTACCCGCCGTTCTGGACCGCCGTACGCAACAACCTGATCTGGCTGGCGTTCTTCATCCTGATCCCGACCCCGCTCGGGCTGCTGCTCGCGGTGATCCTGGACAGACAGCTGCGGTTCGGCCGGTTCTACCAGAGCGCGATCTACCTGCCGGTGGTGCTCAGCCTCGCCGTGGTCGGGCTGATCTGGCAGTACGTCTACTCCACCGACAACGGCCTGGTGAACCACCTGCTCGACACCGGCCTCGGTACGGCCGCGCCCGACCACATCGACTGGTTCGGTGACCGCGACCTCAACATCTGGGCCGCCCTGATCGCCGCGAGCTGGCGCCACACCGGCTACATCATGGTGCTCTACCTCGCCGGCCTGAAGTCGGTAGATCCGGCGCTGAAGGAAGCCGCGGCACTCGACGGCGCCGGCGAGTGGGCCACCTTCCGGCATGTCACCTTCCCGTCGCTGCGGCCGGTGAACGTGGTGGTGCTGGTGGTCACCGTGATCGAGTCGCTGCGCGCCTTCGACATCGTCTGGGTGATCAACAAAGGCACCAACGGCCTGGAGCTGCTCTCCACCCTGGTCGCGGAGAACATCGTCGGCGAGGCGCAGCGGATCGGGTACGGCAGCGCGCTCGCGGTGATGCTGCTGGTGATCTCTGTCGGCTTCGTCAGTACGTACCTGGTGCAGACCTTCCGGGAGGACCGCCGATGAAGCGCCCGCGTCCAACCCGGTTGCTGCTGCACGGGTTCCTGATCGCCACCGCCCTCGGGTGGCTCGCGCCGCTGCTGTGGACGGTGTATCTCTCGCTCCGCCCGTACCAGGAGACCGGCGTACGGGGTCGGGCCTTCGCGCTGCCCGAGACCCTGAACTTCGACAACTACGTAGCCGCGTGGCAGCAGGCGCAGCTGCCCACGTACTACCTGAACACGTTCCTGATCACGGTGCCGTCGCTGGTGCTGACGCTGTTCGGCGCCTCGATGGTGGCGTTCGTGATCGCCCGGCACCGGCCCCGCTGGTCGAAGCTGATGCTGATCGTGTTCACCGCCGGTAACCTGCTGCCGTTCCAGATCCTGCTGGTGCCGCTGTACCGGGTCTACATCATCACCGAGCTGCCGGAGCCGATGTCCGACTCCGGGTACGTCTACGACTCCTACTGGGGCGTGATCGCGGTGCACATAGCGTTCCAGATGGGGTTCTGCACGTTCGTACTCGCCAACTACATGCAGACGCTGCCGCACGAGCTGACCGAGGCCGCGCAGGTCGACGGGGCCGGGGTGTGGCGGCAGTACTGGCAGCTGACGATGCCGCTGTGCCGTCCGGTCCTCGCCGCGCTCGCCACGCTGGAATTCACGTGGATCTACAACGACTTCCTGTGGGCGCTGATGCTGATGTCCACCGGGGAGAAACGCCCCATCGTCTCCGCGCTGGCCAACCTCAAGGGCCAGTTCGTCGCCGACGAGAACCTGCTCGCCGCCGGCTCGCTGCTGGCCGCCCTGCCCACCCTGATCGTCTACTTCGCACTGCAGAAGCAGTTCATCGGCGGCCTCACCCTCGGCGCCAACAAAGGCTGACCGGCGCCCGCCGGGTCGGCCCACATACCAATCCTGGGGAGGACTGGATGAAACGCATTCTGGTAGCGACGCTCGCGCTGGTCGCGAGCACCGCCACGACCGCTACGGTCGCCGCGTCCACCGCGCCGGCCCAGCCCGCCACGGCGGCGGCCCCGGTGGCACCCGCGGAGACGCCGCCGATGGGCTGGAACAGCTGGAACACCTTCGGCTGCGACATCGACGAAGCCATGATCCGGCAGATGGCCGACGCCATCGTCAGCTCGGGGATGAAGGCCGCCGGCTACTCGTACGTGGTGGTCGACGACTGCTGGTTCGACCCGCAGCGCGACGCCCAAGGCAACCTGCGGGGCCACCCGGAGCGCTTCCCGAGCGGCATGAAGGCGCTCGGCGACTACATCCACGGCAAGGGACTGAGGTTCGGCATCTACCAGGTGCCCACCGGTAGCACCTGTGCCCAGCGCAACGGCCAGTACCCGGGCACCACCGGCAGCCTGGGTCACGAGGCGCAGGACGCCCGCCAGTTCGCCGCCTGGGGCGTCGACTTCCTGAAGTACGACTGGTGCTCGCCTGAGGGCAGTCGGGAGTACCAGATCGAGCGGTTCACGCTGATGCGGGACGCGCTGCGCGACACCGGCCGGCCGATCGTGTACAGCATCAACCCCAACAGCTTCCACGAGCCGACCGGCGACGACTACAACTGGAGTGAAGTCGCCGACATGTGGCGTACCACCGAAGACCTGCTGGACATCTGGCAGAACGGCAACGTCAACAGCTACCCGATGGGCGTCGGCAACGTGGTCGACGTCAACGCGCCGCTGGCCGCCCAGGCCGGCCCCGGGCACTGGAACGACCCGGACATGCTGGTGGTCGGCCGGCCGGGGCTGACGCTGACCGAATCCCGGTCCCACTTCGCGATCTGGGCGCTGATGGCCGCGCCACTGATCGCCGGCAACGACCTGCGGTCGATGTCGGCCGAGGTCAGCGCGGTCCTGCGCAACCCCCGGCTGATCGCGGTCAACCAGGACACCCTCGGCGCAGGTGGCCGGCGGGTCCGCGACGACGGCCAGACCGAGGTCTTCGCCAAGCCCCTGGCCGGCGGCTCCGTCGCGGTCGGGTTGTTCAACCGGGGTGGCGCCACCACGCGGATCACCACCAGCGCCGCACAGATCGGGCTGAGCGGTACCGAGTTCACCCTGACCGATCTGTGGACCGGTGGCACCAGCGCGTCGACCGGTACGGTCGCGGCGGACGTACCGGCGCACGGCGTGGCGGCGTTCACAGTCGCTGGTGGCAGCCCGATCCCGAGCCTCACCGCTCCGGTCAGGGGCACCGCCTCGGGACGCTGCGCTGACGTCTCCGGCGGATCCACTGCACCCGAGTCCACCGTGATCCTCTGGGACTGCCACAACGCGGCCAACCAGCTCTGGACCAGCTGGCAGAACGGCGAGGTACGTGTGTTCGGCAACATGTGCCTCGACGCCTACGACCAGGGCACCACGCCCGGCACCCGGGTGATCACGTACCCCTGCAACGGGCAGGCGAATCAGCAGTGGCGGTTCCACGCCGACGGCACCGTTACCGGGGCGCAGTCCGGCCTGTGCCTGGACGCGTCCGGCGCCGGCACCGCCAACAACACTCCGCTGATCCTGTGGAGCTGCCACGGCGGCGCCAACCAGAAGTGGTCGCGCGGCTGAATCGCCGCGGCACCACGCCTCGCGGGCAACTGCGGTCCGTAGCACCACGCGGCTCTCAAGTCGCGACGGTTCGCCCTCCCGAGAGTCGCCTGTCCACCCCGTTCGAGCTCTTGGAGTAGTCATGAAACGGTCCCGACTGGTGGCGTGTGTGGTCGTCAGTGCGGCCGCCACGGCACTGGCACCCATCCACCCCGTCACCGCCGCGGCCGCCGGCCCCGTGGTCGACGGCAAGGCCCGGTTCACGGTGGAATCGCCGACCTTGATCCGACTCGAGTACGCCGGCGACGGCGCCTTCGAGGATCGCCGTACGTTCAACGCGGTCAACCGCGCGATGCCCGAGCCGGCGTTCACCACGTCGGTGGAGGGCGGCTTCCGGGTGATCCGCACCGACAAATTGACGCTGCGGTACCGCCAGGACTCCGGCGCGTTCACCGCGTCGAACCTGTCCGTCGACCTGACCGCCGGCACCCGGCCGGTGACCGCGCACCCGACGTTCTCGACCGGTGGGGTCTGCGGGTACGGCGGCGGCTGCGAGGCGGAGGGGCTGAACCTGACCGGCGGCGCCAGCGTGGCCAGCGACCACAGTGGCTACACCGGCAGTGGGTTCGTCGCCGGCCTGACCGGGTCCGGCGCCACGATCGGCTGGCAGGGCACGGGCGTGCCGGCGGCCGGTCAGTACGCGGTGCAGTTCCGGTACGCGAACGGCAGGGGCGGCGACGGACGCCACGAGACCCGCACCATCTCGCTGCGCACCGGCTCGACCACCACCCAGGTCAGCCTGCCGATCACCAAAGACTGGGACACCTGGCAGAGCTCGGCCACCACCGTCACTCTGCCCGCCGGAGCCACGGACCTGTCGCTGACCTGCGGCAGCGGCGACAGCTGCAACGTCAACGTCGACTCGGTCGCCGTCACTGCGGTCGGGGCTACGTATCCGACGCCGCCGCCGGCCAGCACCGCGAACCTGGGCGGCTGGCGGCGCGCCCTGGACGGTCAGGGTGGTCCGGCGGCGATGGCCGACGGGCTGCTCAGCCGCGACGGGTGGTATCTGTTGGACGACTCCACCACGGCGCTGCTGAACTCCGACGGCACGGTCACCGAGCGGTCCGGGCACGGCGGGCAGCCGTACCAGGACGGGTATTTCTTCGGGTACGGGCACGACTACCGGCAGGGGCTCAAGGACCTGCGTGACCTCACCGGACCCTCGGTGCTGCTGCCGCGGGCGGCGTTCGGCATCTGGTACTCCCGCTACTTCGCCTACAGCGACGGCGACTACCGCGACAGCCTCATCCCGGCGTTCCGTGAGCACCGTACGCCGCTGGACACCCTGGTCGTCGACACCGACTGGAAGTCACCCAACGCCTGGAACGGCTGGCAGTGGAACTCCAGCTACTTCCCCGACCCGGCCGGTTTCATGAGCTGGGCGCAGAGCCAGGGGTTGCGGGTCTCCCTGAACGTGCACCCCGGCATCACCACCAGCGACCCCAAATACCCTGAGACCGCGGACACTGCCGGCAACACCCTGGTCGACGCCAACTGCTTCACCGGCCCGTGCAAGCTGTTCAACTTCCGCGACCCCGCCCATCTCAAGGCGTACTTCGACCTGCACACCGGTCTGGAGCGCGACGGCGTACCGATCTGGTGGCTCGACCAGAGCCTCGGTGAATCGGCCACCACCGAGACCGGGGTCACGCCCGACAGCTGGATCAACTCCCGGTACGCCGCGCATGCCGACGCGCTCGGCCGCCGCGGGTACGTGCTGGCCCGCATCGGCGGCAACGGCAAGGACTACGGCGGGTTCACCCCGCCAACCACCGGAGCGTGGGGCGAGCACCGGTACGCCGTGCACTTCACCGGCGACACCGATCCGACCTGGTCGATGCTGGCGTTCCAGGCCAAGTTCACCGCCCGCGAGGGCAGCGGCATCGGCATGCCGTACGTCTCGCACGACATCGGCGGCTTCTACGCCAACTCCAGCAACTCCCGCAACGGGCACCTCGACGACGACCTGTACGCCCGCTGGGTGCAGTTCGGTACGTTCCAGCCGATCTTCCGGCTGCACTCCCACCACGGCGACCGGCTGCCGTGGGATTACGGCACCGCCGCCGAGGCCTCGGCGGAGAAGTTCATGCGGTTGCGCGAGTCGCTGATCCCGTACACCTACAGTCTCGCCAGGCAGTCGGTGGACACCGGCCTGCCGATCGTGCGTGGCCTCTACCTCAACTATCCCGAGTACGACGAGGCGTACACCACCACCACCCAGTACCTCTACGGCGACGACGTGCTCGTCGCGCCGGTCACCACTCCCGGGACCGGCACGGTCAGCACCAACGTGTGGTTCCCGCCGGGCACCTGGACCGACTGGTTCACCGGCACCACGTACACCGGCCCGGCCACCCGTACCGTCAACACCACACTGGACCGGATGCCGGTGTTCCTGCGGTCCGGCGGCATCGTGCCCACCCGTACCGACTACGTCGACCACGCCGGCCAGAGCCCGCTCACGCAGGTCTCCCTCGACGTGGCTGCCGGCGCCAACGGCTCCTTCAACCTCTACGAGGACGCCGGGGAAGGCAACGGGTACCGCTCCGGCCAGCACGCCACCACACCGGTCACCTTCACCGACGCCAGCCACACCCTGACGATCAAGCCCCGTACCGGCAGCTACACCGGCGGCCCGGCCACCCGTACCTGGACCGTACGCGTACGCAGCCTCGACGCCGCACCGTCATCGGCGACCGTTAACGGGACCTCCGCGGCGGTCACCTACGACGCGGCCACCCGCACCGCGACCATCACCGCGGCGAACCGACCCGCCACGGCCACCACCACCGTCACCTACACCCCCGGCGCCGGACCACCCACCGGACCGATCGTCGGTGTCGCCAGCGACCGATGCCTGGACATCCCCGACGGCGTCCCCACCGACGGCACCCAGCTCCAGCTCTACGACTGCAACGGCACCGCCGCCCAGACATGGACCTTCCCCGGCGACGGCACCGTACGGGCACTCGGCAAGTGTCTCGACGTCCGCAACAACAGCAGCACCAACGGCACCCCGGTGCAGATCTACACCTGCAACGACACCAGCGCGCAGAAATGGACCTACGACCCGACCAGTCGCCAACTGCGGGCCAACGGCAAATGCCTCGACGCGTACGGCGGCGGCACCGCCAGCGGCACCAAACTGATCATCTACAGCTGCCACAGCGGCACCAACCAGCAGTGGCGGCTCCCCACTTGACCCGCCCGATGCGGATCGTTGTGCGCGGGCCCGGTCGGTACCATGACCGGCCGGGTCCGCGCCGGATCGCGCGGTCGCTGCTGACCAGAGGCAGTTCATGCCGTGCCGTTCCAGGTGGCTGGCGCCGGTCTCGACTCTCTTGACAGCAAGGTTCGCACGCGGGCGAGCCCAGCGCCGGCTCAGATCGGCGAGCTCCTCGCCCTGGTGGGCGAAAAGAAGCTCCTCGCCAGGGTTGACGGACGCCTACACAAACCCGAGGGCACAACCGTGCGCGAACTCTAGGCTAGAAACCGCCTGGAACAGGGTGGTCCCATCACCCTGGCAAGCGACAGCCTGGGTGTCATGGCTACGGGATGCCGGATGGGCGGTCAGCGTTGGCTACGACGCAGGGGTGGTGGTCAGACCAGCTCAGGCCGTTGCCCTCGGGAATGATCTCGTGCCACACAGGCAGGCTTGCCTGTTTGTTTCTGAGTGGCTATGGTCCGGACATGGCTGGTAGCCAGTCCCGGCTGGAGATCGTCGATCGGGTACGCGTCCCGCAGGCCGATCGCGCCGAGGCGATGCGGTTCCGGTTGCTCGACGCCACCATCGAGTGCCTCGCCGAGCTGGGGTACGGCCGGATGTCGACCAACGACATCGTTTGCCGGGCGCGGGTGTCCCGAGGCGCGCTGGCGCACCACTTCCCGACCAAGGCGGAGCTCATCAGCGCGGCGGCGCGGCGGCTGCTGGAGGGGCGCGCGCTGGAGTTCCGCCGGCGGTTCGGTGATCTGGGGCCGGAGCAGCGTACGCCGGCCGAGGCGCTCGACGTGCTCTGGTCTTTCTTCGACGATCCCGGCGCGGTTGCGCTGATCGAGCTGATGGTCGCGGCGCGGCACGAGGCGGAGCTGCGTGCCGTACTCCGGTCGACGCGGGATCAGGTGATGGAGCTGACCGGGAGCGTGTTCGCGGAGTTCTTCCCCGACCTCGCGAGAGCCACCCACATCCGGCAGGTGCTACACGCGGTCAACGCACTGTTCGCCGGACTCGCCTTGGAGGGCATGGCCAGCGGCGACGCCGGCGCCCGCAGCGCCGAGGTCCGCAACATCTTGAAGTTCCTGGTGTCGCTGGCACCCACCCAGAGGAGGAATCGATGAGCACTCCCCAGCGCTCGGTACGCGTCCGCCGGATCCGCTTCAGCTACCCGACCGGCTCGCTGCGCCGGCACTACGTCAAGGGCGATCTGGTGATGAGCCACGCGGTCGCGGTGCTCTCGGCGATGTTCCCCGAGGGCGAGGACTTCTTCGTACGGTCGGTCCGCCGGTATGCCGACCAGATCACCGACCCGGAGCTCAGGAAGCAGGTGGCGGGCTTCATCGGCCAGGAGGTGACCCACGGCCGGGAGCACCGAGCGCTCAACGAACGGCTGCAGCAGATGGGCTACCCGACCCGCGCCGTCGACCGGATGACCCGCCGCCTGTTGACCCGCGTCGAGCGGCGGTTGCCGCCACTGATGTGCCTGGCGGGTACCGCCGCGCTGGAGCACTACACCGCCGCACTCGCCGAGACCCTGCTCACCGACCCCCGCGCGCAGGCGCTGCTCGGCAACACCGAGGTACGCGAGATGCTGCTGTGGCACGCGGTCGAGGAGTCCGAGCACAAGGCGGTCGCGTTCGACGTGTACCGGGCCGTCGGCGGCACCGAGCGGATGCGCATCACAGCGATGCGGATGGCCACGACGGGGTTCCTCACCAGGCTGGTGTGGCGCACGTTCGTGTCGCTGCTGCGGGATCCTGCGGCGTACAACCCGGTGCGGCTGGTACGCAGTCTGCTGGCGTTGCGGCATTCCCCGTTCCTGAGCCGGACGGTGCAGCGCCGGATCCTCGCGTACAACAGGAAGGCTTTTCATCCCGACGACCACGACGACACCGCGATCCTGGAGCACTGGCAGGTCGAGCTGTTCGGGGCCGAGGGGCGGTTGGTGGACCACCTGCGCTAAGGACTGAGGGGCCCCGCGTTTACGGCGCCGTACCAGTCGCGTTGTCGCTGCCGTACCTGGATGAACTGCTCACAGGCCTGGTGTTGTGGAACCCGGTCTTGGACCTGAGGCGGAGCTTTGTTGAGCCGGAGCTGCCCTGGGGGCTGGAGAACTTCAACCTGACGCAGCAGGAGCGGCTGGGCCGCGATGGGTTCCTGCTCATCGACGGCGAGTTCGCGCTCGGTCGAGTCTTGTGGGAGGAGTTGCTACCGTCCCGTGGAGCCATTCCTCAAGAGCAGTGCTCGTGCGCTGGTGGTTCACGGCGACCGCGACTCGTTGTCAGCGCTCATGAAATTCCCCAGGTCTGAGGGGTTCTCGCTCACGTAATTCGGCTCTGGCGTAGGTTTCGTGATGCTGCGTTCCGCGTGTCGTCCACATCGGACGGCCAGGCCGCGATAACGATCATTGCCATGTGATCATGAGGCGGTAGGCGGCCTGCTGCCGCA
>JBOGDG010000016.1:0-16887 GCA_050701655.1 Micromonosporaceae bacterium | reverse complement strand
GTGCCGGCGAGCCCGGCGTCCACCAGCTCCAGACTGGCGCCGGCCTGGGTTGCCAGCCGGGTCAGCGGCCCGGTGCCGGCCAGCTCCCGCTCGGCCCGGTGCCGGGAGCTGTCGGGATCGGCGCCGGCGGCGACATTGCCGTGGTGGTCACCGGCCAGCAGCACCACCCGTACCGCCTGGAAGGAGGTGGGGTTGGCACGGGCCTGGACGCCGGCCGCCCACCCGATCGGATCGGCGAGTACGCCGAAGCCGGCCCCCGGCAGGTCCAGCCGGGCAAGCCGTTGGATGGCCTCGGTGCGGGCGGCATCGTCCGGCAGCGGTACGTCGAGCGAGTCGGCGAGGGTCACGGGCTGAGGTTAGAGGCCGCGCCGGATTTGATCCACAGCGGCTGCCCGGCGACCACCAGCGCGACCCGGTCGCAGACGTCGGCGACAGCGCGGTTGGCCGACCCCAGCGCGTCGGCGAACCGGCGGCCGGCCCGGTTGTCCGGCACCAGCGACAGCCCGACCTCGGGGCTCACCAGCACCACCGTGGCGGGCGAGCCGGCCAGCGCGGCGCTCAGCTCGGCGATCGGGGCGTCGGTGGCGCCGTCGCGCCAGCCGGCGGCGTCGTACCACGCGGTAATCCAGCCGCCCAGGTCGTCGACCAGCAACGTGTCGCCGGGCCTTGCCTCTCGCAGCAGCCGCGGCAGCATCCCTGGCTGGTCGCCGCATTCGCGGGTACGCCAGCCGTCCGGCCGCCGCCTGCGGTGGGCCTCCAGGCGGGCGGCCCACTCCGCGTCACCGGGCCGGTCCGTGGCGGTCGCCAGGTACGTGACCCGCTCCGCGTCCCCGACCAGCCGCTCGGCGTACGCGGACTTGCCGGATCGGATGCCTCCCAACACCAACGTGTGCACACCCGTGACCGTAGCCGCAGGCGATAGGGTTACCGCAGCGGGCGAGGGGAGTGGTCAGATGCCGTGGACGTGGCGCTACCTGGATGCCGACGGTGAGTCGGCGGCCGGGCCGGTCGAGGTGTTCGCCAGCCAGTCCGACGCCGAATCCTGGCTTGGCCAGGAGTACGGCCAGCTGGCCGAAAGCGGCGTGGTGAAGGTGACGCTGCTGGAGGACGACCGCGTCGAGTACGACATGAGCCTGCTTCCCGTGGACTAGGCCTGTCCTGTAGGTCGCCAATCGGCTGCGACGGGCACCAGGCGGCCCGCGAACAGCCAGACCGCCCGTCGCATCGGTCAACGCGGCCCAGACCTCGTCGATCGAGTGGTGCAACCGCAGCGCGAAGCGCAGCTGGTACCCCTCGTCGGTCTTCGTGACGTTCAGCACGACAGCGCCCCTTGTCGGTACGGCAGCGGCTCCCCCGTCTCCAGCAGGGTCTTGAGACTGGCCAGGATGTCCAGCCAGCCGTCGCTGACCCCCGCAAACTGTGGGCTGCCGGGGGCGAAGTCGTCGTGGGTCACGGTAAGCCGTACCACCCCGTCGAAGATCGTGGACGGCTCGATCGCGAAGGACACCCGGGAGTGCTTCTCGCCGCGTTCCCGACTGTCGGGGTCGCTGAACGTGTACGACAGCAATTTGGGCGGGTCGGCGGCGAGGACTTCGCCGTCGATGTCGAGCTTCGTGCCGTGGTCGTGGACCAGGCGGATCGGGGAGCCGGCGGTGAAGTCGGATTCGATCTCGCGTCCCCACCAGTACTGCCGGGTGAACTCGGGCGTGGTCAGGGCCTGCCACAGCTTCTCGGGCGTGGTCCGGATGTCCGTTACGTACACGAATCGGGGCTCGGTCATGTCTCCTCCAGTGCGTCTCTCAGGTTCGCCAGGGCGTCCAGCCGGGGTTGTTCGTACCGGCTGATCCAGCGGCGGTGGATCTCGTGGATCGGGACCGGGTTGAGGTAGTGCAGCTTTTCCCGGCCGTGTCGGACGGTGGTCACCAGACCGGCGGCCTCGAGGATCGCGAGGTGCTTTGAGGTCGCCTGCCGGGTCATGTCCAGGTGTGGGCAGAGCTGGCTGAGGGTCTGCCCGGTGCGCTCCCGCAGCTTGTCGAGCACGAGCCGGCGGCTGCGGTCGGCGAGGGCTCTGAACACCACGTCCAGGTCGTCATCCACACAGAGGACAATAGGCAACCATTTGGTTGCATGTCAACCCCGCAGCACCGGACCATCGGCGCGACCGTCAAACGCTGCCTCGCCTACTACCACTGACCCGCGCTGACCATCGGCGATTCCGGTCAACGATCTAGGGTGCCGGACGCGTCAGCCGCGCGCGGCGTTGTGGATCACGGCGTTGCGGGTCTCGTTGGGGCCTGGGTTGTGCCAGGATTGCGCTCATCGGGGGGTTCGCCGCACTGCGCCATCAGAGGAGTTGCGATGTACCCATTAGTTACCCGTATGAGCCGCCGAGTCGGCGCCACCGTCGCCGTCGCCGCCCTGTTGCTGGCGGCCGCTGGCTGCGGTGGTGGGGACGGTGCTGGTGAAGGCGAGGCCAAGGGCGTCGGCCTGGTGAAGTCGGGCCAGCTCACGGTCTGCACCCACCTGCCGTACAAGCCCTTCCAGCACGAAGAGGGCGGCGAGATCGTCGGCTTCGACATGGACCTGCTGCAGCTGGTCGCCGACGACCTCGGGGTGAAGATCGAGGTGGTCGACATCGAGTGGAACCAGATCACCTCCGGCGCCGCGTTCGCCGCGAACAAGTGCGACATGGGGATGGGCGCGATGACCATCACCGATGAGCGCGCTAACGCGCTGAACATCACCGACCCGTATATGGACGCCACCCAGGTGCTGCTGGTCAAGAAGGACTCGCCGTACAAGCGTCTGGAAGACCTCAAGGGCAAGAAGGTCGGCGTACAGACCGACACCACCGGTCAGGAGTACGCCGAGAAGCAGGCCGAGACGATCGGCTTCACCGTGGTGCCCTACGACGACCTGACGCTGCAGACCAACGCTGTCAAGACCGGCAAGGTGGACGCCGGAATCAACGACAACGGCGTGCTGTACGACTTCGTCACCGACAACCCGGACGTCGCCGTGGTCGCGGAGTTCGACACCGGCGAGCAGTACGGCTTCGCCGCGAAGAAGGACGACGCGAACGGCGAGAAGCTGGTGAAGAAGTTCAACGACCTGCTCGCCAAGGCCAAGGACGACGGCACGTACAACGAGATCTACAAGAAGTGGTTCGGGGTCGAGCCGAAGCAGTAGTGCGATGACCACGACCCCCACCCGGGCGCGACGACTGAGCCCGCGCCAGCGGGCTCAGCGTCTGCGCTGGGCACAGTACGCGCTGCTCGTAGTGCTGCTCGGCCTGGCGATCTGGCTTGCCGACTGGTCCGCGATCTACGCGGCGTTCTTCCGACTCGACCTGATCGGCAAGGCGATTCCGGAAGGGCTGTTCATCGCGCTCTGGATGACCGTCAGCTACACCGCCGGCGCGTTCGTGGTGGGGCTGGCCGCCGGTACGGTGGTGGCGCTGATGCGGCTCAGCCCGGTGGGGCCGTACCGCTGGCTCGCCTCGGCGTACATCGAGTTCTTCCGCGGGCTGCCGGCGATCCTGGTGTTCATCGCGTTCTCGCTGATCGCGATCCCGTTCCCCGGGGTGCAGATGCCGTGGGATCCGTACGGGACGGTCTGGCTGGCGCTGGGGCTGGTCGCCACCGCGTACATGGCGGAGACGATCCGGGCCGGGATCCAGGCGGTGCCGAAGGGGCAGGTGGAGGCGGCCCGCTCGCTGGGCATGCCGCCGCTGGTGGCGACCCGCAGGATCGTGCTGCCGCAGGCGTTCCGGATCGTGCTGCCGCCGTTGACCAACGAGCTGATCCTGCTGGTCAAGGACTCGTCGCTGGTGTTCGTCGTCGGTGTCCCGTTGACCCACTTCGAGTTGACCAAGTGGGGACGCGCGTTCGCCAACTCCGAGTCGAATCTGACTCCGCTGGTGGTCGCCGGGTTCGCGTACCTGCTGATCACCCTGCCGCTGAGCATCCTGGTGAGGCGGATGGAACGCTCCGCCCAGAAGGCGGTCTGATGACAGACGCGGTCGTAGACGTACGCGAGCTGCACAAGTCCTTCGGTGAGCTGCACGTGCTGCGCGGTATCGACCTCGCGGTGGCCACCGGCGACGTGGTCTGCGTGATCGGCCCCTCCGGCTCCGGCAAGTCCACGCTGCTGCGGTGCGTGAACCTGCTGGAACAGCCCAGCTCGGGCACGGTGCACGTGTCCGGCGTCGACCTCACCGACCCGGACTGTGACATCGACGCCGCGCGGCGCCACATCGGGATGGTGTTTCAGCAGTTCAACCTGTTCCCGCACCTGACGGTGCTGCAGAACTGCACCGTCGCCCAGACCACCGTGGCGAAGCGCTCGATGGCCGAGGCGAAGCGGGTCGCCCGCGACAACCTGGTACGGGTCGGCCTGGAAGACAAGATCGGCGAGTACCCGGCGAAGCTGTCCGGTGGGCAGCAGCAGCGGGTGGCGATCGCCCGGGCGCTGTCGATGGACCCGCAGCTGATGCTCTTCGACGAGCCGACCAGTGCGCTGGACCCGGAGCTGGTCGGCGAGGTGCTGTCGGTGATGCGGCAGCTCGCCACCGAGGGGATGACCATGCTGGTGGTCACCCACGAGATGGCGTTCGCCCGCGAGGTGGCCGACCGGGTGGTGTTCATGGACGCCGGTCAGATCGTGGAGCAGGGCACCCCCGTCGAGGTGCTAGGCGAGCCGAAGGAAGCGCGTACCCGAGAGTTCCTACACCGGGTGCTGGAGCCGACCAAGCTCTCCAGCGACGAGTTCCTAGGCGACGCCGCAGCCGCCGCCGGCCTACCCCCCGTAGACATCCCCAAAATCGACCCCCACGGCCTAGCCCCGTAGCTTTTCTGGATCTTGAAATCGCAGTGCCGAATTTCGACACTGCGATTTCAAGATCCAGGGAGAGGCTTGCCGGTCCAGCGGGTGATTACCTCGGCGAGGGTGTCGAGGGGGAGGGGGCCGTGGCCGAGGACCTGGTGGTGGAAGTCGCGGATGTTGAAGGCCGCGCCCAGCGTTTGGCGGGCGCGTTCGCGTAGCTGGCGGATTCGGATCCGGCCCACCAGGTACGCCAGCGCCTGGCCGGGCATCGCGATGTAGCGGTCCACCTCGTTGACGATGTTCGACTCCGACACCGCGGTGTTGGCGCGCATGAACTCGATCGCCTGCTCGCGTGACCACCCGAGGTGGTGCATCCCGGTGTCGACCACCAGCCGGCACGCCCGCCACGCGTCGAAGGAGAGCATGCCGAGCCGGGTCAGGTCGGAGGTGTAGAGCCCCATCTCGTCACCGAGCCGCTCCGAGTAGAGCCCCCAGCCCTCGCCGTGCGCGGTGACGAATCCGAACCGGCGGAACTCCGGCAGGTCGGTCAGCGTCTGGCCCACCGCGATCTGGGTGTGGTGGCCGGGCACGCTCTCGTGGAAGGCGAGCGCTTCGTACTCGTACCGGGGGCGGGTGGTCGGGGCGTACGTGTTGATCACGTGCAGCCCCGGGCGGCTGCCGTCGGCGGCAGGCGGCATGTAGTACGCCAGCACGCCGCCCTTGGCCTCGCTCGGGTCCATCTCCCGGATCTCGCACGGCGCGGTCGGGTAGTCGCGGAACCAGTCCGGCAACGCCGCCTCGGCACGCCGCAGCGCGGTGGTCGCAGTGTCCACGATCTGGTCGGCCGACTCGTACCGCAGCGCCGGATCCTCCCGCAGCCGATGCAGGATCTCCGGTACATCAGCCGTGCCCAACGCCGGGCCGCCGCGCTCGGCGAACTCGGTACGCAGCTCGGTCAGGAACGCGAGCCCGAGCTGGTGGATCTCGTCGGGCGACAGCTCGGTGGTGGTGTGCCGGCGTACGGCGGCGAGGTAGCCGTCCGTACCGCCGGGTACGTGGCACAGCCCGACGTGCTGCTCGTCGCGCCCCACCGGCAGCAGCTCGCCGACCAGGCCGTCCCGGTAGCGCCGCAGCGCCGGGTGTACGCCGTCGCGGAGCCGCTCACCGACCCGGCCCCGCCACGTGCCGGCGTCGACTCCCGGCGGGGCAGCGGGGCGCAGCAGCGGGTCGGCGTCTCCGGCGGCGAGGTAGTCCTCGACCTGGGCGACCGCCTGGCGTACCCCCAGGGCGGTGGGCAGCCGCCCGTCGGCGACCGCCTCCCGGTGCCGGGCCAGCAGCCCGTCGAAGAACCCGGCGAGCCCGTCCAGCCGGGTGAGATACGCCTCGCCCGCCGGCTCGTCGCCCAGGGTGACGCTCGGTACGGCCGCGACCACCTCGGACAGCGCGCCCGCCACCCCGCCGCTGACCGAGACCTCCATGACCCCCGCCGCCAGCTGGTCGCGGGTGTCGGTGAGCTGCCGGCGCAGCATCGAATGGGTCACCTGATCGGACTCGCCGAGCCCGGTGGAGTCGATCCCGTCGAGCCGCTTGCTCAGCTCGTCGAGTGTCGCGGCGTGTCGCTGGTGGGCGGCACGGCCGCGGTCGGGCACCCGCGCGTCGTACCCGGGTACGCCGAACATGGTCGCCTCGAACGGGTCGGCCGACATCGTGGCAGCGAAGTAGTCGGCCGCGAGCGCGGCCAGCCGGGGCTCGGTCATCAGCGGGTCAGTCCTCGTCCCGCGGGCTCCGGGTGAGCTGTGGGTCGCGTTCGGCGATCGGGTCCACGATCTCGTCGATCGCCTTCAGGGTCTCCGGCGCCAGCCGTACCCCCGAGGCTTTGACGTTCTCGGTGACCTGCTCCGGCCGGGAGGCGCCGATGATCGCGCTGGCCACGTTCTGGTTCTGCAGCACCCAGGCGATCGCCAGCTGCGCCATCGACAGCCCGGCCTGCTCCGCCACCGGCGCCAGCCGCTGCACCCTGGTCAGCACGTCGTCGGTGAGGAACTTCTTCATGAAGTACGACCCGCTGGGGTCGGTGGCGCGGGAGCCCTCCGGCGGCGGCTGGCCGGGCTGGTACTTGCCGGTCAGCACCCCCTGACCGATCGGCGACCACACGATCTGGCTGATGCCGAGCTCCTCGCTGGTCGGCACCACCTCGGCCTCGATGACCCGCCAGATCATCGAGTACTGCGGCTGGTTGGAGATCAGCGGCACCCGCAGCTCCTGGGCGAGCGGGGCGGCGGCGCGCAGCTCCTCTGCCCGCCACTCGGAGACCCCGATGTAGAGCGCCTTGCCGGCGCGTACCACGTCGGCGAAGGCCAGCATGGTCTCTTCCAGCGGGGTGGAGTGGTCGAAGCGGTGGGCCTGGTAGAGGTCGACATAGTCGGTGCCGAGCCGCTTCAGCGAGCCGTTGATCGACTCGTGGATGTGCTTGCGGGACAGCCCCCGGTCGTTGGGCCCCTCACCGGTCGGGAAGTAGACCTTGGTGAATACCTCCAAGCTTTCCCGGGGTACGCCCTCCAGCGCCCGGCCGAGCACCGACTCGGCTTTGGTGCCGGCGTACACGTCGGCGGTGTCGAAGGTGGTGATCCCGGCGTCCAGCGCGGCCTTCACACACGCCAGCGCCGCCTCCTCCTCCACCTGGGAACCGTGCGTGATCCAGTTGCCGTACGAGATTTCACTGATCTTCAGGCCCGAGCGGCCGAGGTGTCGAAACTCCATAGGTCCGACCTTAGTGCGGTTGGCTTCGCGCGGCTCGCGACGAGGATCACAAGATCGGTTCTGTGTCGCGCAGCAGCTTGTCCAGCTGTTCGAGCACCTCGGCACGATTCGGGTGTACGGCCTCGACCACCAGCTCGCCGCCGCGGTCCATCGCGCCCCAGCCGTCCGCGATGTCCACAGTGGAGCGGAACGGGTCGGTGTAGTCGGGGTTCTTGGTCGGCGGCACCACCAGGAATCCCACCGGGTGGATCTCGACCTGCTGGAACACCGGCGGCACCATCACGTCGGCGTTGCGGTTGATCACCCCGAGCAGCCCGTCGCGCTCCACCACCGCCAGCCCCTCGGAGGTGAAGCCGGCCAGGTACGAAGCGTCGGAGGCGGCGGTACGGAAGGCGGCGTACTCCATCGGCACCACCTCGCGCCCGTCGCGGTCCACCGCACCCCAGGCGCTGTTGCGGCACACCGCGGCCAGCCCGGCGTGGAACGGGCGGGCGTCGGTGTAGCCGGCCGGCGGCACCACCACGATGCCGTGCGGGTCGATGGCGTACCAGCCGATCACGGGGTCGGAGACCACCCACGCCAGCCCCTCGTGGAACGGGCCCACCGACTGGTAGTCGGAGCCGGAGATCAGCACCTCGCCGCCGGTGTCGATCGCCGACCAGGTCGACGAGGCGTCCGGCTTCACCCAGGCCACCCCACCGGCGAACGGGTACGCCTCGTGGTACGTCGGCGAGATCACCCCGTTGCCGTCGGCGTCGGCGTAGCCGTACCGGCGGAACACCTCGTGGAACCGCAGCCGGGGCGGCGCCGGCTCCTGCAGGATCTCCGCGCGGCTGCGCGGGAACGGCCCGAACCCCTTCAGCGTGGCGCGGTGGCTGATCGCGGTGAACGCCCGGCCGGTGTCGGCGAGCCGGTCGGCGTCCTGGCCGGGCTGCAGCGCGAGCACGGTCTCGAAGTGCTGGATCGCCTCCAGGAACCGGCCCTGGTCGTAGCAGCTGGTGCCGAAGTGGTGGTGGATCGCGGCGCGCAGCCGGTCCGGGATCGCGGCGTCGAGGGCACGCTGGTAGAGCTCGTCGGCGACCTCGTACTCACCGCGCCACTGCAGCACCCGCGCCAGCCGGGTGGAGGCGACGGCGATCCGCCGGGCGGAGCCGGTCGCCTGTGCGTGGCGGATCGCCTGTTCGCCGTCGTCGAGTGCTTCCTTCAGCCGGCCGAGCAGCCGCGCGGCCACCGCCCGCAGCCCGAGCAGCCGGGCTCGGGCAGCGTCACCGGTGGCACTCGCCAGCTTCAGGCTGAGGCCAGCGTGCACCCTCTCCAGCGGGGCCGGCTCGTCCGCCACCTCCCGCAGGGTGTGCTCGTCGATCCGCACCGGATATTCGGCGAGGGCCTGTTCGGGCTCGATGGCGGCACCGGCGACCCGCTCGCTCGCCCCGTCGGGGGCGTCGGTCGCCAGTTGCGTCACCCGGCTAGCCTGCCAGGAATCGCCCGTTACTCAAATGGGCGGGGAGGCATATTTTCCGAGTCGGAACCAACCGAGTCGGTGTATCGCCCCAACAAGCCCCGGATATTGGCATCGTGGGGCATAGCGGGCACCGCTCCCGGCACCGTTGTGGCGAGAGCTACGGCCGCGTTGGCGACGGTACGGGGCCGCCGGGTAACTCGGGGGTGATCCCTTGTCCGCCGCGACAGGCGGTCTGACACCATAGCTGCGGCGGTGACGCCCGACGCCGCCGCGAAGTCCGGAGCAGAGGAACGACGTACCCATGGCGACGATCTACGACGTGGCGCAGCGCGCCGAGGTGTCCGCCGCCACGGTGTCCCGGGTCCTCAACGGCCATGCGACGGTCGACCCGCAGCTCGCCGAGCGGGTACGCGCCGCGGTCGCCGAGCTGGGCTACCGTCCCAACGCGCTGGCGCGCAACCTGCGGCGCAGCCGTACCAGCCTCTGGGCGGTGGTCATCTCCGACGTGGGCAACCCGTTCTTCACCTCACTGGTACGCGGCGTGGAGGACGTGGCGCAGTCCAGCGCGTACTCCGTGGTGCTCTGCAACTCCGACGAGGACCCGGAGAAGGAAGCCAACTACGTCACCGTGGCGCTCGCCGAACAGATGACCGGGGTGATCATGTCGCCGTCCGGGCAGGCGGAGGGCGTACAGCGGCTGCTCGAGGCCGGCACCCCGGTGGTGGTGATCGACCGGGAGGTGCCCGGCGTCACCGTCGACTCGGTGCTGGTCGACAACGAACACGGCGCCGCCGAGGCGACCGCGCACCTGCTCGCCGGCGGCTACCAGCGGGTCGCCTGCATCACCGGCCCGAGCACCGCGTCCACCGCGGAGCGCCGGCTGCGGGGCTACCAGAAGGCGCTCGCCGACGCGGGGCACCCGTACCGGGAGGAGCTGGTACGCCACTCCGACTTCCGGGAGCGCGGCGGGTACGAGTCGATGGCCTCCCTGCTGGACGCCGCCGAGCCGCTGGACGCCGTCTTCGTCGGCAACAACCTGATGGCGGTCGGCGCCCTGGAGTGCCTGGTGGCGCGCGGCGTGTCGGTGCCAGACCAGCTCGGCATCGTCGGCTTCGACGACCTGCCCTGGGCCGACCTGGTGAGCCCCGCGCTGACCACCGTCGGGCAGCCCACGTACGAGCTGGGGCGCACCGCGGCGCAGCTGCTCGCCGACCGGATCGCCGACCCGGAACGCGCCCCGAACACGGTGGTGCTCAAGACCGAGCTGCACGTACGCGCCACCTCGCACCGCGGCTAGCCGCGACCGCCGGCCCCCGTGGCCGGGACCGCCAGCCAGCCGCGGTGCGGGAAACCTCAGGCTGCGGTGGAGTTGTCGTGGCCGGCGGAGGTGGTGGCGCGGAGCGCGGCTTCGACCAGGTTGGCGTACCCGACCTGGCCGGAGCGGTTCGGGTGGTACGACTCCGAGATCGGCCAGGACGCGCCGTTGATCCACTCGACGTCGTCACAGACCGCGTGCCGGAGGAACGCGGCCCGGCTGTCGACGAACCGGAAGCCGTACGCCTGCGCGCGCCCCATCGTGGTGGTGGCCAGCAGGTCGGCGGTCTTGTTCAGCTCCGACTGCTCACCGGGGCTGATCCGGGACGCCGCGTTGCACTGCTCGCCGTTGAACAGCCGCGGGTACCCGACGACGACCACGCGGGCGTACGGGGCCCGGTTGCGGATCGCGCCGTAGACCGCGTTGAGCCGACTGGGCAGGGTGTTGCGGATGTAGCTGTTGGCGGCGTTGATCTCGTTCCAGCAGGTGTACGGCCACGGCTTGGCGCACTGGGTGATCACCTTGCTGAACCCGGCGTCGTTGCCGCCGACCGAGATCGTCACGTACCGGGTGCCGGTGTTGAGGGTGCCCAGCTGGTTGTTGATCACGTCGCCGGTACGGGCGCCGGAGCACGCCTTGAAGCTGAGCGTGGCGCCGAGCCGGCTGGCGTCGATCACCGGGTACGCGTACTTGGAGCGCTGGCACGAGGTGCCGTCGTTGTAGTACTCCCGGGTGCCGACGCCGGAGGAGTACGAGTCGCCGAGCGCGGTGTACGGCACCGCCGCGTACGCGGGTGCCGGTGCGGCGAGCGCGAGCCCGGCGCCGACGACGCCGGCCGCTGCCATGCCCGCTACCCGGCGCCATCGATTGGTTGCCCTGTCGTCCATGGTGTGCCTCCCTGCGACCGAGCGTCCTTTCGCGCCGGCCCGAGCGGCGGCGCGAAAGAAATTTGCAATGAGCTTGGCAGCCTTGGAGGTCAGGATCAAGACTGGGACATTCCGGATTCGTGCGGTGTTGCGGCTGGACCGCGTCAGTCGCCCTCACCATGGGTTGCCGCGTCGCGCAGCCAGGCGGCGATCCGGTGGATCAGCTGCGGTGTGGCGGCGCCTTCGGCGTGCCCGTACCCCCGCTCGATCCAGAGCTGTTTCGGTTCGCGGGCGGCGTCGTAGATCGCGTACGCGTGGCCCACCGGGAAGTACGGGTCCCGATCGCCGTGCACGATCAGTAGCGGGGTGGGGGAGATCCGCCCGGCCGCGACAGTCGGCGGCACCGGCACTCCGTTGGCGGCTCCCGAGGCCGGCGCGCCCAGCGCGTCCACCGGTAGCCGAGATGTGTCGGCCCAGTGCCGGGCTCCGATCCGGATCCCCAGCAGCAGCCTGCCGATCAGCCGGCCCACCGGCTCCTCGACGACCCAGTGCAGCCGGCGCATCGGGGGCGTACCGCGGAAGTACCAGCGTCCCGGGCCGCTGACCGCGGCGATCGCGTCGACGCCGCCGATCAGGCCGGCGTGCCGCAGCGCCACCGCGGCGCCCATCGAGAACCCCAGCGTCGCGACCCGCCGGTAGCCGAACTCCCGCGCCGCGGCGACCGCCGCCGCCACGTCCAGGATCTCCCGGTCACCGACCGTGGAGTGGCCGCCGGAGCGGCCGTGGCCCCGGAAGTCGAAACACACCACCCCGGCGGTACGCGCCAGCGCGCCCGCGATCCGGCGCTGCCGCGGCTGTCGCCAGGATCCCGAGAACCCGTGCGCGACCACGATCCCCAACTCGCTGTCGCCGTCGGCGGGCGGCTGGTGGCACGCGTCGATCCGGGTCTGGTCCTCGGTGCGGAGCCGCAGCGGTTCGGTTCGTGGCACCCGTACATTCTGGCGGGCGAATCTGATGTCGGGTTGGCGACCTACCCCTGACAAACGACCGCACCAGGCGTTTCATCAGTCTGATCACAGTGTGTGCCTGGGTGTTCACTCAAGAGGCGATGGCTATGGCGGTGACGTTGCGCCCCGGGGTCCAGTTGGGTCCCACCGGGAAGCTCATCCTGAAGATCATCGAGCACTACCCGAAGAAGCGAGAGCTGTACGTGACCTCGGCGTACCGGCCGTGGGAGTCCGGCTCGCACCACAGCGGCCTGCGCGACAGGAAGGGATCCCCGTCCGCCGCGGTCGACTTCGGTGTCGGCACCAGAGCCCGGATGGGGCGCGACCTCGCGAAGTGGATCTACGACCGGTTCGCCGCCGACACCGTGGAGCTGATCCACACCACGCCGTTCAGCACCGACGACGGCTTCTACGTCAAGCACGGCAGGAAGCACCCCGGCGGCGGTCCGTACGCGGGGACGACCGCGCGGCAGCACCGCGACCACGTCCACTGGGCGGTCTCACGTGCCGGAGCGCAACGGATCCTGGCCAAGCTGGCGAAGTCGGCGCCCAAGAAGACCGCACCCAAGAAGACCGCACCCAAGAAGACCGCACCCAAGAAGCCAGCGGCGAAGCTGGGCGAGGTGACGCAGGTGTGGGGTTGGGACGCGTCCGGTCACGACTGGAAGCGCGGCGCGATGGACCTGGTCTCCGCCCGCGAGGCCGGGATCTCGTTCTTCACCCACAAGGCGTCGGAAGGCACCACCTTCAAGGAGGTGCACTTCGAGGACGGCGTCGGCCGCGCCCGCAAGGCCGGGATCCCGGTGCTCGGCGCCTACCACGTGCTCTGGCCGGGCCACCCGCTGGACGACGCCCGGGAGTTCTTCAGCTACGTCAACGCGCACGTGCCGTACTGGGACGAGGTGCCGTGGATCTGGCAGCTGGACGCCGAGAAGCTCGGCGCCATGCCCCGGCCGCCCAGTCCCGAGGAGGCACGGGTGTTCCTGCACGAGCTCAATCGGCTCGCCGGCGGCAAAGGCTGGTACGTGGTGTACGCGCCACGGCACACGTACCAGGACAAGATGAAGATCGGGTTCGACCTGTGGGCGAGTGACTACCGCGGCTCGGGTGCGCCACGGCCGTTCCCGACGCAGTACAAGGGCGTACGGGCGCCCGGCAGCCGCAACCAGGGTTGGGAGCCGTACGGCGGGCGCAAGCCACGGATCTTGCAGTTCGCCTCCGACGGTGTGGTGGGGCGGCAGTCCACCTGCTGCGTCGACCGGTTCGACGGCACCCTCGCCGACCTGGTGAAGCTGACCGGCGGGTAGCACGGCCCCGGATTGGCGCCCGTACGCGGACAGGCGAGACTGTAGGCGTGAAGGCTCTCGTCAAGGCCGACTCGGAGCCTGGTCTGCGGTTGCTCGACAGACCGGAGCCGGAGGTCGGCGACACGGACGTACTGATCCGGGTGCTGCGTACCGGGATCTGCGGTACCGATCTGCACATCGACGCCTGGGACGACTGGGCGGAGCAGACCATCAAGCCCCCGCTGGTGGTGGGGCACGAGTTCGTCGGCGAGGTGGTCGAGGTCGGCTCCGGGGTGGCCGGCGTGGAACGGCCGATCGCCGTCGGTGACCTGGTCAGCGGCGAAGGACACCTGGTCTGCGGCCGGTGCCGCAACTGCATGGCGGGACGGCGGCACCTGTGCATCCGTACCGTCGGACTGGGCGTCAACCGCGACGGCGCGTTCGCCGAGTACGTCTCGCTGCCGGCCAGCAACGTCTGGGTGCACGGAAAGGCGTCCGAGCACCCGATCGACCTGGACGTGGCGGCGATCTTCGACCCGTTCGGCAACGCCGTACACACCGCGACCGCGTTCAGCTGCTTCGGCGAGGACGTGCTGATCACCGGCGCCGGCCCGATCGGGATCATGGCCGCCGCAGTGGTACGCCACGCCGGCGCCCGGCACGTGGTGATCACCGACGTCAGCGAGTACCGGCTGCGGCTGGCCGAGAAGGTCGGTGTGTCGCTGGCGCTGGACGTATCCCGGCTCAGCATCGCCGAGGCGCAGCAGCGGCTCGGGATGAAAGAGGGCTTCGACGTCGGGCTCGAGATGTCCGGCCAGCCGTCCGCGCTGCGGGACATGATCGCGAACATGACCCACGGCGGCCGGATCGCGATGCTGGGTCTGCCGAGCCAGGAGATCGCGGTGGACTGGAGCAAGGTGGTCACCCACATGCTCACCATCAAGGGGATCTACGGCCGGGAGATGTTCGAGACCTGGTACGCGATGAGCGTACTGCTGCAGGGTGGTCTTGATCTTTCCCCCGTGATCACCGGGCGGTACGGCTACACCCAGCACGAGCAGGCGTTCGCCGAGGCACGATCCGGCCGGTGCGGCAAGGTCGTCCTGGACTGGACCCAACCGACACTCCCTGCGTGAGGAGCCTTACTTGTTCACCAGCATGCGAGACGACCTGCGCGCCGAGCTGGACGCGATCCGCGAAGCGGGCCTCTACAAGTCGGAGCGGGTGATCGCCAGCCCGCAGCAGGCCGGGATCACCGTCAACCAGCAGCAGGTGCTCAACTTCTGCGCCAACAACTACCTCGGGCTCGCCGACCATCCCGCCGTGATCGCCACCGCCAAGCAGGCCCTCGACGAGCGCGGATTCGGGATGGCGTCGGTGCGGTTCATCTGCGGCACCCAGGACCTGCACAAGCAGCTGGAACGCAAGCTGGCGGATTGGCTCGGCACCGACGACGCGGTCCTCTACAGCTCCTGCTTCGACGCCAACGGCGGGATCTTCGAGGCGCTGCTCTCCGACCAGGACGCGGTGATCTCCGACGCGCTGAACCACGCCAGCATCATCGACGGCGTACGGCTCTGCAAAGCCCGCCGGCTGCGGTACGCCAACCGCGACATGGCTGAGCTGGAGGCCCGGCTCAAGGAGTCCGCCGACGCGCGGTACCGGCTGATCGTCACCGACGGCGTGTTCTCCATGGACGGGTACCTCGCCCCGCTCGACGAGATCTGCGAGCTGGCCGAGCGGTACGACGCGCTGGTGATGGTCGACGACTCGCACGCCGTCGGCTTCGTCGGCGAGGGCGGACGCGGCACCCCCGAGCTGCACGGCGTGATGGACAAGGTGGACATCCTCACCGGCACCCTCGGCAAGGCGCTCGGCGGTGCGTCGGGTGGGTACGTCGCCGCGCGCGCCGAGATCGTGGAGCTGCTGCGGCAGCGGTCCCGGCCGTACCTGTTCTCCAACTCGGTGGCGCCGGCGATCGTCGCGGCGTCGCTGACCGTGCTCGACCTGCTGACCACGTCGGGGGAGCTGCGCGAGCGGCTGCGCGCCAACACCGCGCTGTTCCGGTCGAAGATGACGTCGGCTGGCTTTGACGTGCTGCCCGGCGACCACCCGATCACCCCGGTGATGATCGGCGACGCGGCGCAGGCCGCCGCCCTCGCGGACAAGCTGCTGACCAAGGGGATCTACGTGATCGGGTTCTCGTACCCGGTGGTTCCCAAGGGACAGGCCCGGATCCGGGTGCAGCTCTCCGCGGCGCACTCGCAGTCCGACGTGGAGCGTTGCGTGGCGGCCTTCATCGAGGCCCGCGACGAACTGGCCGGCTGACCCGGGCGTCGGCGGGGCCTATGGCAGAGCCCGCTGCAGTGCGGCGAAGATACGGTCGTCGTCGGCCTCGGTGGTACGCCAGTTGCTGAACGCCGCCCGGATCGCAGGCTCGCCCTGGTAGACCGTGGGCGTCACGAACGCCTCGCCCTCGGCGGCGACCCGCTCCACCACGTCGGCGACGTCGCCGGCGACGGTGAAGCAGACGACGTTGAGCCGGACCGGGGCGAGCAGGCGTACCCCTGGTAGCCGCGCGAGGCGTTGCGCCAGCCGGTGCGCGGAGGCGATGTTGCGGGCGACGATCTCGGCGTGCCCCTCCTGCCCGTACGCGGTGAGCGAGAACCACGCGGCGAGCGCCCGCAGCCGGCGGGAACTCTCCGGCGTCAGGTGCACGAAGTCGGGGTCGTCCCCGGGCATCCCGAGGTACGGTGCGGCGTTCCGGAACACCCGTACCTGAAGGTCGGGGCGGCGGGTGAGCTGCACCGCGGAGTCGTACGGCACGTTGAGCCACTTGTGCAGGTCGACGCAGACCGAGTCGGCCTCGCCGAGCCCGTCGAGCAGCCGGGCATGTCCAGGGGAGAGGGCGGCGAAACCGCCGAACGCGGCGTCGACGTGCAGCCAGAACCGGTGCCGCTGCTGAGCGCGGCGATCGCGCGCAGGTCGTCGAAGTCGACGGTGTTCACCGTGCCGGCGTTCGCGATCACGATCGCCGGGCGGCCGTCCAGCTCGGCCAAGGCGCCGGCCAGCCGCGCCACGTCGACCGCCTCGCGGCCGTCGAGCGTGGGCACGAGGCGCATGCTGTCCCTGCCCAGCCCGATCATCGACAGCGCCTTGTACGCCGACGAGTGCGGCGACCCGGACAGCACCGCGACATCGCCGAGTGCACCGACCCCGGCGTCGGCAACCGAGACGCCGAGCTGCTCGCCGAGCCACTCCCGGGCGATCGCCAACCCGGTGACGTTCGACATCGTGGCGCCGCTGACGAAGGCACCGCCGAACGTGTCCGGCAGCCCGAACAGCTCACGCAGCCACCGTACGGTCT
>JBOGDG010000015.1:0-16993 GCA_050701655.1 Micromonosporaceae bacterium | reverse complement strand
CGCGGGGGCCGCTGACAAGGTTGCCGCGCTGCGGGACGCCGACCGGGCCGCAGCCGCGCAGCCGGGTCAGGCGCACCGGTTCGCGATCGTGCTGGTGGTGGTGCAGCTGCTGCTGTTCGCCGCCGTGATCCCCGTACTGTGGCGGATCCGGCGCGCCGCCGCCACCGAGGACGCCTCCCGTCCGGTGTGGACCGCCGCGGAACGGGTACTGGAGATCTGCGCCGTCGCGGCAGGGCTGGTGATCCCGTCGGCGATGCTGGCCGACCTGGTGCCGTGGTGGCGCAGCGGCACACCGGGGCTGCTGCTCACCGCCGTCACAGTCGGCGCGCTCGCGGTGCTGACCGCCGCGATCCGGTTAGCGCCCTGGTGGCGTACCCCCCTGTGGCCGGTGGGCGGTGTGGCCGGGGTGACGATGGCGGTGATCGCCGCCGACCTGCTGACCGGCAGCCACCTGCAGCTGGACAGCGTCGCCGGGTACGGCGCGGTGGAAGGCGGCCGGATCGTCGGTCTGTCCGCGATCGGCGCCGGCGTGTTCGCCGTCGGGGTGCTGCTGCTCGGCGGCTACCTGGCGCAGCTGCTGCCGCGCCACCGGGCCCCGCTGGCAGTGGCGCTGGTGGGTGGCGCCGGGGTGCTGCTGGCCGGCGTGGCGGGGATGGACGCCGGCAGCGCGATCGCGTTGACCGCCGGGGTCTGCCTGACCGCCATAACCTGCACCGGCGGCTGGCTGACCGCCACCCGGCTGCTGTGGGCCACGTTCGTGGGGATCGCCGTGGCCGGCGTCTTCGTGCTGGTCAACCTCTACCCGAGCCCCGAGCACCGGGGGCGGCTGGGTCGGTTCTTCACCGACATCGCCGAGGGCGTACCGGGGGCGCTGATCTCCCGTACCGCCGAGGCGAACGCGATCACCTTCGGCTCCAGCCCGCTGACCGTACTGGTGGTGGCCGGCGCCCTGTTCGGCGGTCTGGTGCTGCTGCGTCCCTCCGGCGGCCTGCTGCGGGTGTACGGGCTGTACCCCGCGATCCGCGCGGCGCTGATCGGCTCCGGGGTGGCGGCGGTGCTGGGTGGGCTGGTCGACGGCGCGGGCGTGGTGGTGGTGGGCGCCGCGACCGCGACCGCGGTGCCGCTGGCGGTCCTGCTCTGCCTGCGGGCGCTGGCGCGGGCACACCTGCGTACGGCGCCGCAGATGCCACCCGGCGTACCGCCTCCGCCCGACGTGTCGCCTCCGGACGGCGACGGGCCCGACGAGCCCGACCGGCCCGACGAGCCCGGCGGCGGCGAGCCCGGCGGCGGCGATGCGAAGGGGGACGAGTCGGACACCGATGCCGAGACGGACAGCGATCGGTCACTCGCCGGCTAGCGGACCGGTGAACACGCCGGGTACGGGCGGCAGCCGACCGTACCGGTGGTGTTAGTGTGGAGTCCCGTGGAACGCGCGGCACACGGCCCGCGAGCTGATCACCACGGGAGTCATGTTGGCCCCTTCCATTGGGACGAGCGCACCTACGAGGCACATCTTCGTCACCGGGGGCGTCGCCTCCTCACTCGGCAAGGGCCTCACCGCCTCGAGTCTCGGCAATCTCCTCACCTCGCGCGGGCTGCGGGTGGTGATGCAGAAGCTCGACCCGTACCTCAACGTGGACCCCGGAACGATGAACCCGTTCCAGCACGGTGAGGTGTTCGTGACCGAGGACGGGGCGGAGACCGACCTCGACATCGGCCACTACGAACGCTTCCTCGACAGCGACCTGAACGCGTCGGCGAACGTCACCACCGGCCAGGTCTACTCCACCGTGATCGCCAAGGAGCGGCGCGGTGAGTACCTCGGCGACACGGTGCAGGTGATCCCGCACATCACCAACGAGATCAAGGAACGGGTACGCGCGATGGCGACGCCGGCCGACGGCGCGCCCGCCCCGCACGTGGTGATCACCGAGGTCGGCGGCACCGTCGGCGACATCGAGTCGCTGCCGTTCCTGGAGGCGATCCGGCAGCTTCGCCACGACATCGGGCGCGAGAACTGCATGTTCATCCACGTCTCGCTGGTGCCGTACCTGGCCCCCAGCGGCGAGCTGAAGACCAAGCCGACCCAGCACTCGGTGGCGCAGCTGCGCAACATCGGTATCCAGCCGGACGCGATCGTCTGCCGGTCGGACCGGGAGATCCCGGAGAAGCTCAAGCACAAGATCGGGCTGTACTGCGACGTGGACACCGAGGCGGTGATCTCCGCCGCCGACGCGCCCAGCATCTACGACATCCCGAAGGTGCTGCACCGCGAAGGGCTCGACGCGTACGTGGTACGCCGGCTCAACCTGCCGTTCCGCGATGTCGACTGGCGCAGCTGGGACGACCTGCTGGAGCGCGTACACAAGCCGACCACCACCGTCACCGTGGCGCTGGTCGGTAAGTACGTCGACCTGCCGGACGCGTACCTGTCGGTCTCCGAGGCGGTACGCGCCGCCGGCTTCGCACATCGGGCGCGGGTCGAGCTGCGCTGGGTTCCCTCCGACACCTGTGCCACCGAGGCCGGCGCCGCCACCGCGCTGGAAGGCGCCGACGCGGTGCTGATCCCCGGCGGCTTCGGGGTACGCGGCATCGACGGCAAGATCGGCGCCGCCCGGTACGCCCGCGAGAACGGCATCCCCACCCTGGGGCTGTGTCTCGGGTTGCAGTGCATGGGCATCGAGGTGGCCCGCGACCTGGCCGGATTGGCCGACGCCAACTCCACCGAGTTCGACGCGGGATGCGGGTCGCCGGTGATCGCCACCATGGCCGACCAGCAGGAGATCGTCGCCGGCAAGGGCGACCTGGGCGGCACGATGCGGCTCGGGGCGTACCCGGCGGAGCTGGTGCCCGGGTCGATCGTCGCCGAGGCGTACGGCACCCACCGGGTCAGCGAACGCCACCGCCACCGGTACGAGGTGAACAACGCGTTCCGGGACGCGCTGACCGAGGCGGGGATCCGGATCTCGGGCACCTCGCCGGACGGCCGGCTGGTGGAGTTCATCGAGCTGGACCGGGCGATCCACCCGTTCTTCGTCGCCACCCAGGCGCATCCGGAGCTGAAGTCGCGGCCCACCCGGCCGCATCCGCTGTTCGCCGCGTTCGTCGCCGCCGCGATCGACTACGCCGACGCGGCCCGGCTCCCGGTGGAGCTGTCCACCCCGGACGGCAACCCCGACGGCCGCCGGACCCCCGACCAGGCCAGCGGCGCCACGGACAAAGGCGGCGCCACGGGCAAAGGCCGGGTCACGGACAAGGCAGCGGTGAGGTAGGTGGCGCAGCCGACCGCGACGTACCAGGTGCTCGGCAGTACGGAGCGGTTCAGCGGCCGGGTGTTCGACGTCGTCACCGACACCGTCACCATGCCCGGTGGCGGCACCGCCGACCGGGACTACGTACGCCACGTCGGCGCCGTCGGCGTGGTGGCGCTCGACGATGCCGACCGGGTGGTCCTGGTACGCCAGTACCGCCACCCGGTACGGCAGCAGCTGTGGGAGCTGCCGGCCGGGCTGATCGACGTACCGGGGGAGGATCCGCTACCGGCGGCCCAGCGGGAGCTGCTCGAGGAGGCTGAGCTGACCGCCGACCGGTGGGATCTTCTGGTGGATCTGCACACCACGCCCGGCTGCTCCGACGAGGCGATCCGGATCTACCTGGCGCGCGAGGTCGCGCCGGTGCCGGAGCCGGAGCACGTACGCACCGACGAGGAGGCGGAGCTGGTCGTGGCGTGGTTCGATCTGGAGGAGGCGATCGGGATGGTGTTCGCCGGTGAGATCACCAACGGTCCCTGCGTCGCCGGGCTGCTCGCCGCCGACCACGCCCGCCGGCACGGCTGGGCAGGGCTGCGACCCGCCCACACCGAGCCGATCTCGGGTGGTACGCGGTGAGGCGTCCGGTATCGGTCATCGGCGTCTGGTAGCCGTGACCTGGGCTTCGATTTCCGGGTTTCGGTTCTAGACTGCCGCCGATGGCGTGGTCTGCGCGACAACGAGGTTGCCAGCGCCATCACGAGAAGGGGCACCCGTGAAGGTCGGAATCCCGCGCGAGGTGAAGAACAGCGAGTACCGGGTGGCGATCACCCCGGCCGGCGTCCACGAGCTGGTCCGCAACGGCCACCAGGTGTACGTGGAGGCGCAGGCCGGTGTCGGCTCGTCGATCCCCGACAAGCTCTACGAAAAGGCGGGCGCCACGATCCTGCCCACCGCCGACGAAGTCTGGGACACCGCCGAGCTGGTGTTGAAGGTGAAGGAGCCGATCGCCGAGGAGTACCAGCGGATGCGGCAGGGTCAGGTGCTGTTCACCTACCTGCATCTGGCCGCGTCCAAGGAGTGCACCGACGCGCTGCTGGACCGCGGCGTCACCGGGATCGCGTACGAGACGGTGGAGCTGCCCGACGGGGCGTTGCCGCTGCTGGCGCCGATGAGTGAGGTGGCGGGCCGGCTGGCGCCGCAGGTCGGGGCGTACCACCTGATGCGTTCCGGCGGCGGTCGCGGTGTGTTGATGGGCGGCGTCTCCGGGGTGTACGCCGCGAAGGTGGTGGTGATCGGCGCCGGCGTCTCCGGGATGAACGCCGCCGCGATCGCACTCGGCATGCAGGCCGAGGTGCTGCTGCTGGACAAGAACATCAACAAGCTGCGCGAGGCGGACCGGATCTACCAGGGTCACCTGCAGACCGTCGCCAGCAACGCGTACGAGATCGAGAAGGCGGTGCTCGACGCCGACATGGTGATCGGCGCGATCCTGGTGCCCGGGGCGAAGGCGCCGAAGCTGATCAGCAACGAGCTGGTGAGCCGGATGCAGCCCGGCAGCGTGTTGGTCGACATCGCCATCGACCAGGGCGGCTGCTTCGCCGACTCGCGTCCGACCACGCACGCGGATCCGGTCTACACGGTGCACGACTCCGTGTTCTACTGCGTGGCGAACATGCCCGGCGCGGTGCCGCACACGTCGACGTACGCGTTGACCAACGTCACCCTGCCGTACGCCGTCGAGCTGGCCAACCACGGCTGGCGCGAGGCGCTGCGCCGCGACCGGGCGCTGGCGTTGGGGCTGAACACCCACGACGGGCAGGTCACCTACGGGCCGGTCGCCGAGGCGCACGGCATGGACAGCGTGAAGTTGGAGGAGGTGCTGGGCTGACCACCTCACGGCCCGCCCCGCCCGAGGCCGTGCCCGACGCCGCTCCCGCTCCCGCCGAGTTGCCGGCTGAGCTGACCCGGGCGGTACGCGGCTACCTGGACCACCTCGCGGTGGAGCGCGACCTGGCCGCCAACACGCTCGCGTCGTACCGCCGGGATCTGGCCCGCTACACGGCTCGGCTGGCCGAGGCGGGCGCGCGTTCGCTGGCCGACGTACGCCCCGGTGACGTTGCGGAGTTCCTGGCCCGGCTGCGGGAAGGCGACCCCGACCACCCGCCGCTGGCCGCTTCGTCGGCCGCCCGTGCGGTCTCGGCGGTACGCGGGCTGCACCGGTTCGCCGTACGGGAGGGGCTCACCGCCACCGACCCGGCCCGTGAGGTACGGCCTCCGACCCCGCCCCGCCGGCTGCCGAAGGCGATCAGCGTCGAGGAAGTCTCCCGGCTGCTCGACGCGGCCGGGGTGGGCGACGTGCCGCTGCCGCTGCGGGACCGGGCGCTGCTGGAGTTCCTGTACGGCACCGGAGCCCGGATCAGCGAAGCGGTCGGCTGCGCGGTGGACGATCTCGACCTCTCCGCCGGCGCGGTGGTGCTGCGCGGCAAGGGCGGCCGCACCCGGCTGGTCCCAGTCGGCGGGTACGCGCAGCGGGCCACCGAGGCGTACCTGGTGCGGAGCCGTCCCACGCTGGCGGGGGCGGGGCGCGGCAGCCACGCGCTGTTCCTCAACGCCCGCGGCGGGCCGCTGTCCCGGCAGAGCGCCTGGGCGATCCTGCGGCAGGCCGCCGAACGCGCCGGGCTGACGGTGCCGGTCTCGCCGCACACGCTGCGCCACTCGTACGCCACGCACCTGCTCGACGGCGGCGCCGACGTACGGGTGGTGCAGGAGCTGCTCGGCCACGCGTCGGTGGCCACCACCCAGGTGTACACCCTGGTCACCGTGGACAAGCTGCGTGAGGTGTACGCCGCCAGCCACCCCCGGGCCCTGGGATAGGGTCGTTACCTTCACGTAGACCGGTGCCGGGTCCCGCGCGTGTGACCACCTCAGCGGGGCGGCACAGGTGCTTGGGCGACACGCCGCCGCGGAGGCGGCCGGGCGTGGGGTCGGTGCCGTACAGTCGCCAGCAGGCGTCACACACTGGCGAGGGATCCGCCGCCCCGCTTCCCCGGGTACCACCGAGGCGGCGCCGGTAAGTCGTCGGGGAAGGGCGTGGTGACATGGGTCTAGACCGGGACGATGCGTGGGCGGCCCTGCGTGCTGAGCAGTCCGCCGCCGACGTCAACGACGCGGACCTGGGGCCGGCCGACCCGGAGTCGTACACCGGCAAGGGGCCGATTCCGACTCCGGAGCCGGTGGACGGCCACGGCCCGGCCCGGATCATCGCGATGGCCAACCAGAAGGGCGGCGTCGGCAAGACCACCACCACCATCAACCTGGGCGCCGCGCTCGCCGAGTACGGGCGCCGGGTGCTGCTGGTCGACTTCGACCCGCAGGGCGCGCTCTCCGTGGGGTTCGGCGTCAATCCGCACAACCTCGACATGACGATCTACAACCTGCTGATGCAGAAGGACATCCCGGTCACCGAGGCGTTGATCAAGACCAACGTCGACGGGCTCCACATCCTGCCGGCCAACATCGACCTGTCCGCCGCCGAGATCCAGCTGGTCACCGAGGTGGCGCGGGAGATGACGCTGAAGCGCATCCTGCACCCGGTGATGCGGGAGTACGACTACATCCTGATCGACTGCCAGCCCTCGCTCGGGCTGCTCACCGTCAACGCGCTGACCGCCGCACACGGCGTGATCGTGCCGCTGGAATGCGAGTTCTTCTCGCTGCGCGGCGTCGCGTTGCTGCTCGACACCATCGACAAGGTCCGGGAGCGGCTCAACTTCGACCTGGAGCTGGAAGGCATCCTCGCCACCATGTACGACAGCCGCACCACCCACTCCCGGCAGGTGCTGCAGCGGGTGGTGGAGGCGTTCGGCGACCGGGTGTACCAGACCGTGATCACCCGCACCGTACGGTTCCCCGAGACCACCGTCGCCGGCGAGCCGATCACCAGCTGGGCGCCGGCATCCTCCGGCGCCCGCGCGTACCGGCAACTGGCACGCGAGGTGATCGCCGCGCGAGCGGCCTCGTAGGCCGCGCGGTGCTCCGTGCAGTGATCCACCCGGCCGCGTTCGCCGGCCTGCTGCTCGCCTTCCTGCTCGGTCTCGCGGTACGCGTCGCCGTCCAGGTGGCGCTGGCGCAGCGGCTGCTGAAGCACCGCGTGGGCTCCGTACTGCCGCATCCGCGGCGGGACATCGATCCGTTCGGCGCGATCGCGGCGGCGCTCGGCGGCACCGGGTGGGGCCGGCGGGCGCCACTGCCCGACACCGGCTGGCTGGTACGCCGTCCGGGCCGGCGCGCCGCCGTACTGGCCGCCGGCCCGCTCGCGGTGATCGCGGTGGGGCTGGCGGTGCTCGCCGGGTACCAGCTGGCGTACCCCGACAACGGATTCCTCGCGATCCGGGAGCCTTCCGACGTACTGACCGGGGCGCCCGGCCCGGTGATCGAGCAGCTGTGGGGATCGCTCGGCACCGGACTGCTGTGTTTCGGGGTGCTGGCGCTCGTACCGCTGCCGCCGCTGGACGGCTGGTGGCTGGCGTGGCTGCTGTCCCGGCAACCCGGGGAGAGCTCGCAGAAGGTCCGGTTCTGGCTGGAGGAGCGCAACCTCGGCGTGGTGATCCTGCTGGTGTTCCTGGTGATCCCGCTCGGCACCCGGGTGCCGCTGCTGCTGGTGCTGCTCGATGTGGTGGCCACCCCCCTGATGCGGCTGGCGGCATGGTGAGTGGCGCGGCATGGAGTTGGCGGGCGGGCTCGGCCTCGCCCGGCGTGCTGGGATACCGTCGGGGCGTGACCGAATCGTCCCCCGAACCACCGGCCGTCGCCGGCCAGCCGGCTCCGGAAGTCGCGGTCGCACCGGCCCCGGCGATGCCCGCCCTGGACACCACGGCGGTCGAGGGCTTCCAGGTCACGCTCGCCAACTTCACCGGCCCCTTCGACCTGCTGCTGCAGCTGATCAGCAAGCACAAGCTGGACGTCACCGAGGTGGCGCTGTCGACGGTGACCGACGAGTTCATCGCGTACATCAAGCGGTTGGGTGAGGCGTGGGACCTCGACGAGGCCAGCGAGTTCCTGCTGATCGCCGCTACCCTGCTCGACCTGAAGGCGGCCCGGCTGCTGCCGGCGGCCGACGTGGAGGACGAGGAAGACCTGGCGCTGCTGGAAGCCCGCGACCTGCTGTTCGCGCGGCTGCTGCAGTACAAGGCGTTCAAGGAGGCGGCGGCGCACCTGGCCGGGCTGGAACGCACCGCCGCCCGCCGCTACCCCCGCGCCGTCTCGCTGGAGCCCCGCTTCTCAGAGGCGCTGCCCGAGGTGCTGCTCGGCATCGGCTCGGACCGGCTGGCCGAGCTCGCCGCCCGCGCACTGTCCCCGAGGCAGCCCCAGCTGGTCTCCATCGCGCACCTCCATCAGGTACGGGTCAGCGTCCGGGAACACGCCGCGCTGCTCCGCGACCGGCTGCTGCGTACGCGTACCGCGAGCTTCCGTAACCTGACCTCCGACTGCCAGTCCACCCTGGAGGTGGTGGCGCGGTTCCTGGCGTTGCTGGAGCTGTACCGGGAAGGGCTGATCGGGTTCGACCAGGTGCAGGCGCTGGGCGAGCTGACCGTACGGTGGACCGGCGGTGACGACGTCGGTGACCTCGAAGTCGACGAGTACGCCGGCACCCCGACCGATCGACCGCAGCCACCACCGGCGACGGAGCCGGGGAAGGAAACCTCATCGTGAATCACCCGGACGACGACCCCGCCGCGCAGCCGGCGCAGGAGGCACCGGACGTGGCCCCCGAGCCGCCGCCGATCGAGCTGCGGCCGGCGTTGGAGGCGATCCTGCTGGTGGTCGACGAGCCGGTGGCCGACGTCGTACTGGCGCAGATCCTGGAGCAGCCCACCGACCGGGTCACCGCGACCTTGACCGCGCTCGCGGAGGAGTACAACGCCGACGGGCGCGGCTTCGAGCTGCGCCGCGCGGCGGGCGGCTGGCGACTCTACACCCGCCCCGCGTACGCCCCGTACGTGGAGCGGTTCGTGCTCGACGGGCAGCAGACCCGGCTCACCCAGGCGGCGCTCGAGACGCTCGCCGTGGTGGCGTACAAGCAGCCGGTGACCCGATCCCGGATCTCCGCGATCCGGGGCGTCAACTGCGACGGGGTGATCCGTACCCTGCTGACCCGCGGCCTGATCGAAGAGTGCGGCGTGGAGCCCGAACACGGCGCTCACCTGTACGGCACCACCACGCTGTTCCTGGAGAAGCTCGGGCTGGACGGCGTGGACGAGCTGCCGCCGCTGGCCCCGTTCCTGCCCACCGACGTCGAGGCGCTCGCCGACAGCCATGAACAACGCTGACGCGCCGGCGCCGCAGCGGCTGCAGAAACTGCTCGCCGCCGCCGGGCTGGGTTCGCGGCGCGCCTGTGAAGAGCTGATCGCCGAGGGCCGGGTGACCGTCGACGGCAAGGTCGTCTCGCTCGGCGCGAAGGCCGACCCGCGGGAGTCGGTGATCCACGTCGACGGCACCCGGCTGGTCACCGACGACCGGATGGTCTACCTCGCGGTGAACAAGCCGACCGGCGTGATCTCGGCAATGTCGGACGACCGGGGCCGGCGTACCCTCGCCGACCTGCTCGGCGACGTACCGCAGCGGGTATTCCACGTGGGCCGGCTGGACGCCGACAGCGAAGGGCTGCTGCTGGTCACCAACGACGGGGAGCTGGCGCACCGGCTCACCCACCCCTCGTACGGGGTGCCGAAGGCGTACCTGTGTGAGGTGCCGGGTCCGGTACCGCGTAAGCTGGAGCGCCGGCTGGTGGCGGGCATCGAGCTCGACGACGGGCCGGTGAAGGCCGACCAGTTCCGGGTGGTGGATTCGGTGCCACCGCGGGCGCTGGTCGAGATCGTGATCCACGAGGGGCGCAACCGGATCGTGCGCCGCATGCTCGACGCCGTGGGGCATCCGGTGAAGCGGCTGATCCGTACCCAGATCGGCCCGATCCGGCTGGGCGAGCTGCGTCCGGGCAAGGTACGCCCGCTGAACCGGGTCGAAGTCGGTTCGCTGTACCGCGCGGTGCGGCTCTGAGCACCACCCGATGGGTCGCCGCCCCCGGCGCCGGGCATGATTGACGAGGATCAGACAGGTGTACGAGGAGGCAGCGTGAGCAGCGGGCAACCACCGTTCCGTGGTGTGGTGGCGGTGGACGGACCGTCGGGATCGGGCAAGTCGACGGTGTCCCGCCGGTTGGCGCGGGCGCTGCGGGCGCGCTACCTCGACACCGGTGCGATGTACCGGGCGGTCACCTGGGCGGTGCTCGACGCCGGCGTCGACCCGCACGACCCCGACTCGATGGCGAAGCTGCTCGCCGAGCTCAGCATCGACGTGTCGATCGATCCAGCGGCGCCCGGCATCACCGTGAACGGCACCCCGGTGGACGGCCCGATCCGGGGGCCCGAGGTGACGGCCAACGTCTCCGCGGTGGCCGCGGTGCCGGCGGTACGTACCGCCCTGGTGGCCCAACAACGGGAGATCATCGGCGGCGCCGACCGGGGTGGCGGCATCGTCGTGGAGGGGCGTGACATCGGCTCCGTGGTAGCGCCCGACGCCGATCTGAAGGTGTTCCTCACCGCCTCCGATGACGAGCGTGCCCGGCGTCGCAGCGCCGAGAACGCCACCGACGCGAGCGCCACGGCACGGGATCTGGCCCGGCGCGACCGGCTCGACTCCACCCGGGCGGCGAGCCCGTTGCAGGCCGCCGACGACGCGGTGATCCTCGACAGTACGCAGCTCGGTATCGACGAGGTGGTGGCGCGGCTGCGGGACCTGCTCACTCAGCGGACCGCCGCGACCGCGCCGGCCGACTCGGGCGCGACGGCAGGGTCACGGGATCATCGATGACCGAGTGGGTCGAGGTCGACGCGGTCGGCCATGAGGTTGATGCCGGGGAGCCGGTGCCGCCGACACCGGTGGTCGCGGTGGTGGGCCGCCCCAACGTCGGCAAGTCCACGCTGGTCAACCGGATCATCGGGCGCCGGCAGGCGGTGGTGGAAGACGTACCGGGGGTGACCCGGGACCGGGTGGCGTACGACGCGACCTGGGGCGGCCGGCAGTTCACTGTGGTGGACACCGGCGGCTGGGAGCCGGACGCCAAGGGCCGGGCCGCGGCGATCGCGGCCCAGGCCGAAGCGGCGATGCAGACCGCCGACGTGGTGCTGCTGGTGGTCGACGGGATCGTGGGCGCCACCGACACCGACGAGGCGGCGGCCCGCGTGCTGCAGCGCGGCGGCAAGCCGGTGCTGCTGATCGCCAACAAGATCGACAGCAACCACCAGGAGTCCGAGGCGGCGGCGCTGTGGTCGCTCGGGCTGGGGCAGCCGTACCCGATCTCCGCGCTGCACGGACGCGGCTCCGGTGACCTGCTCGACGCCATCCTGGCCCGGATGCCGAAGACTCCGCCGGAGGCGCCGAAGGAGGGCGGTCCGCGGCGGGTGGCGCTGGTCGGGCGGCCCAATGTCGGCAAGTCCAGCCTGCTCAACCGGCTGGCCGAGGAGGAGCGCGCGGTCGTCGACGCGGTCGCCGGGACCACCGTCGACCCGGTGGACAGCCTGGTGCGGATCGGTGGCGAGCCTTGGCGCCTGATCGACACCGCCGGGCTGCGGAAACGCGTCGGTCAGGCCAGCGGTACGGAGTACTACGCGAGTCTGCGTACCGCCGCCGCGATCGGGGCGGCCGAGGTGGCGGTGGTGCTGCTGGACGCCAGCGAACCCATCTCCGAGCAGGACCAGCGGATCATCACGATGGTGATCGAGGCCGGCCGCGCCATGGTGCTGGCGTTCAACAAGTGGGACCTCGTAGACGAGGACCGCCGGCACCAGCTGAAGAAGGAGATCGAGCGGGAGCTGCGGCGGGTGCCGTGGGCGTTGCGGGTGAACGTGTCGGCGCTGACCGGCCGCGCGGTCGCGAAGCTCGCCCCGGCGATGCACACCGCGCTGGACGGCTGGGAGCACCGGGTCTCCACCGGCCGGCTCAACCAGTGGCTGGCCGCCCTGACCGCCGCCACCCCGCACCCGGTACGCGGCGGCCGCGCCCCCCGGATCCTGTTCGCCACCCAGGCGGGGAGCTGCCCGCCCCGGTTCGTGCTGTTCACCACCGGCCCGCTCGACGCCGGGTACGTACGGTTCGTGGAGCGCAAGCTGCGTGAAGAGTTCGGTTTCGCCGGGAGCCCGATCTCGGTGTCGGTACGGATGCGCAAGCGCCGCGACGCCCGCAACTCCCGCTAGCGCCGGCAGGCGCGTTCCCAGCAGGACGCGGTCGCGCATGTCCGCGCCACCGTGGCCGAGCTCGGGATCGACTGCGACCTGGAGCCGCGGGCGGCGTACAGCTATGTCACCGACGACGCCGACCTGGACCAGGTACGCGAGAAGCTGGCGGCGACGCGGGTGGCGGCGGCGTACGTCACACCGGGCTGCCGTACCGGATCGCCGGCGCCGTACCGGTGCCCGACCAGGCGCAGTTCCACCCTCGCCGGTACCTGATCGGGCTGGTCGAGGACATCGTCCGGCGCGGCGGGCGGATCTTCCAGGACAGCCGGGTGTTGGGGCAGGACGAGGGCCGGGTCACCACCGACAGCGGCGCCGTGCTGAGTGCCGATCACGTCGTGGTGGCCACCGGATTCCCGGTGCTGGACCGGCTGTCGGCGTTCAGCCGGCTGGCGCCCCGCCGGGGGCTGGTGGTGGCGGTGATCGACCCGGAGTCGGATCCGGACGGCATGTACATCACGTACGCCGAGGGCACCTGCTCGGTGGGTGCCACCCCGTACCGGGATGGCGGGCGGCCGCTGGTGGTGACCGGCAAGGTGTTCCGTCCCGGCACGGCCGACGCGGTTGCCCGGCTCGAAGACTGGGTGGCGCGGCGTTTCGGGGTCGGTACGGCGGCGTACCGGTGGGCGGCGCAGGACGTCGGCACCACCGACCAGGTGCCGTACGTGGGTCACTTCCCGGGCAGCGAGGGCCGCAGCTGGATCGCGACCGGCTTCAACGCTTGGGGGATGAGCAACGGCGTGATGGCCGGCCGGCTGCTCGCCAGGATGATCCTGGGCGGGCCCGCTCCGGACTGGGCCGAGCTGTACGACCCGCCGTCTACGCGCTCCCGAGCCGCCAGAAGCTGCTCGAAAGCCAGTCACTGTATAGTAGCTAGCTTCCTAGGAGGGGTTGAGTGCAGTGCCCGGCACCACCGGGCCGCGACACGGATATCCCGAGCGCGACACCGAAGCGCACTGCGCTACGCTGGACCGCGCTGTCACCGACCACGTCGGCGCCGGCATCGGGACGTGGCGCAGCTTGGTAGCGCACTTGACTGGGGGTCAAGGGGTCGTGGGTTCGAATCCCGCCGTCCCGACCGAGTGCAAAGGCCGCTGAGATCCGGGTGTATGCCCTGGTCAGCGGCCTTTTCGCTTCCTGTAGTACCGATCCGCGCGCTCACTGCACGATCCTCAGTCGGGGACCAGATGGGGACCGACGGACCGAAAGATGCGGGCTGAGCGACGCACGAGCCGCCGCGATGGAGTCCGCATCGGGGTGCAGGTACCGCTGGGTCGTGGTGAGCGAACTGTGGCCGGCAATCTTCCGCAGAACGTGCACTGGGACACCTGCATCGGCCATCCACGTCAGACCGGTGTGCCGCAGGCGTCGATCCTCTCCTTGCACCACGCCCGCACCCACCGCCGACGACAAACAACTCACCAAGACCATCGCCCGCTACGGCCGCGTCGACCTGCTCTGCATCGACGAACTCGGCTGTTCCAGGCGATCGCCTCCAACGAGTCCTTCGGCGGCTGGACCAAGACCTTCACCGACCCACGCCTCTGCGCCGCCATCGTCGACCGACTCACCTTCGGCGGCAACATCATCGAGACCGGCACCGACTCCTACCGCCTCGCCCGCACCCGAGCCCTCACCACCACCTGAGCCCGCCCAACTGACGTCAGAATTCACGAACATCGATCATGCTCCAAGCGCTCCACTGACGCCGGATCCACGAGCAGACGACGCCGCCCCTCCCGGCATAGCCAAACATCCGCCCCTATGCTCGGGGATATGACGATTCAGCGGATGGACCACGTCGGCGTCGTTGTCGACGACCTTGAGGCTGCTACTGCGTTCTTTGTCGAACTTGGTATGGAGCTGGAGGGCGAGGCGCCGATCGAGGGACGTTGGGTGGACCGTGTCGTCGGGCTCGACGACGTCCGAGTCGACATCGCGATGATGCGGACCCCGGACGGCCACGGCCGGCTTGAGCTGACGAAGTTCCACAAGCCGACGGCGGTCAGCGCTGAGCCGGAGAACGCACCGGGGAACACGCTGGGCCTACGTAGCATCATGTTCGCCGTCGACGACATCGACGCCACTGTCGCCGGCCTGCGAGCCCACGACGCGGAACTCGTTGGAGAGGTGACGCAGTACCAGGACAGCTACCGGCTCTGCTACGTCCGCGGCCCCGAGGGGATCATCGTCGCGTTGGCCGAGCAGCTCAGCTGAAGGCTGCCGAAGGGGCCGTTGACTCAAAGAATCATCCGGCACGGTAGCAGCATGATCCGCGACAAGCCCGCCGCCCGTCAACCAGCCTGGACCCTCGAAGACTTCTTCCCGACCAGCGGCTCGGCGTCGCCCGGAGCCAGCTCGGGGACGATTCGCCACTCTTCGCTCCCCCTCTCGAGCCGCTCGTCGAAGTGCTGGACCCAGACAACGGGGACCCGTTTCCTCCGCGCCTTCTTGACGAGGCTGTCGACCTTCGCGACGACCGTTGCGCGCTCGTGAGCGCCCTCGACGACGCCGTTCTGCACATCGACGACGAGGAGTGCGGTGTTCGGCCGGTTCTCGAGTGTGGTCACGTTCACCCCCACTGATGCTGGGCTCCTAAGTGCACCCCTACCCACGCCGAGAAAAGCGAGAAAGGCCAGACGCAGGCCGCGGAGCGCTCGCGCGGCAAGCCCTGATTACGTCACGTACTCCGTCATGGTGTCCAGCAGCCACCGGGCGAGGTAGTCGGCGAACGACGCCCGCACCATGATCCGGTACTCGGATTCTGCCGTCTGGTGGATCGTCACCTGCGCCTTCGCGAGCATGGTCTGGGCGCAGCCGCCCACCGGGAACACCCGGGGATGCAGGTCCACCGCACAGCCGTGCTCCAGCACCGCGCGCGCGTGCGGCCCGGTCAGTCGCAGCGTGGTGAAGTGCGCGGATACGTCGACCGCGGACGCCTGGCCGGCCGCCGCCTCCCGCAGCGCGCCGACCAGTGCCGACTCCAGCCCGGCGTGGGGGTACGGCTCGTCTGTGACGAGCCACCAGCAGGGTCCCAGCCACAGCGCCTGCCGCCCCTCGCCGCCCGTCGCCTCTCCCGGTCTACCTGGCAGTGGCACACCCAGCGCACCCTCGAGTGGACCGGTCGCGGCGTCGGCTCCCTTGACGTCGATGAGGGTGCGGAACGGCAGCTCCCGCAGCATCACGGTCTGGGGCGAGCCGACCGCCGCGAGCTGATCGGCGAGGTGGCTCAACGGGCTGCGCCGCTTCGCCAGGAGGTCGTTAGCCGTCACGACGGGCGCCCTCCTTGTCGTACAGCACGGGTTCGGTGATCGTGACCGGGGTGACCTGGTCGCCTTCGACGGCGTACAGGGTTTCGCCGTGCCGGGCGGCGCCGTCGGTGACCAGGGCCAGTGCGAACGGGCGCTCCAACGCGGCGGACCGGTAGCTGGAGGTGACGTGCCCGTGCATCGGCGCCGGGGGAGTCGGGTCGGGGGCGGCGACGAGCTGCGCGCCCTCGGCGAGCACCGTGGTCGCGTCGTCCGGCAGCAGCCCGACCAGTTGTTTGCGACCGTCGCGCGCGGTGTCGACCCGCTGGTGAGACCGCTTGCCGACGAAGTCAGGCTTCTTCTTCGACACCGCCCAGCCCATCCCCAGATCCTGCGGGGTCACCGTGCCGTCGGTCTCCTGCCCCACGATCACGAACCCCTTCTCGGCCCGCAGCACGTGCATCGTCTCGGTGCCGTACGGCGTCGCCCCGGCCGCCATCACGGCGTCCCAGAGCGCGGGCCCGTACCAGGAGGGGACGTTGATCTCGTACGCCAACTCACCCGAGAAACTGATCCGGAACACCCGCGCCGGCAGCCCCGTGACCTCCGCCTCGCGCACGTCCATGAACCGGAAGTTCTCCTTCGACACGTCCAGGCCAGGGGCGAGCCCGGCGAGCACCTCCCGCGACCGGGGGCCCACCAGCGCCACGGTGGCCCAGTGCTCGGTGACGGAGGTGCACCGCACGTCCAGCGACGGCCACTCGGTCTGCAGCCACTCCTCCAGCCAGTCGAGCACCGCGGCGGCGTTGCCGGTGGTGGTGGTCATCAGCCAGCGGTCCTCGGCGAGCCGGGTCGTGGTGCCGTCGTCGAGCACCATGCCGTCGGCTTTGCACATCACGCCGTACTTGGCGCGGCCGACCTTCAGAGTGGAGAAGACCCCGGTGTAGATCCGGTCCAGGAACTCACCCACGTCCGCGCCCTGCAGTTCGATCTTGCCGAGGGTGGAGGCGTCCATCGCCGCGACGTCCTCGCGGGCCGCGCGGCACTCCCGGAGCACCGCCTGTTCCATGTCTTCGCCGCCTTCGGGGAAGTACCAGGGGCGCTTCCACTGGCCGACGTCCTCGAACGGCACCCCCCGCTGCTCGTGCTGCTGATGGAGCGCGGTGATCCGTTCCGGCTCCGCGAGCCGCCCGCGGTCCCGGCC